>JAGQVA010000587.1 GCA_020438265.1 Bacteroidota bacterium | reverse complement strand
TCTTCATCAGGGATAAATTCTATATCAAAACCCTGGAAAGTAGAATATTTATAAGGGCTTAAAGCATACATGGCCATTTTCGACTGACTGGTTGGATAGGCGAATAAAAAACCATTAATGTCAATCATATCGATCTGGAAGTTGGCAAATTCCTCCACCCAATACCTGCCCACGAATTTTTGATACAAATCAGGGAAATCAACCAGATCGGCAGAATCTTCCATAAAACTGATATGCTCAAATACTTTATCTATATGTTTTTCTTCCGGAGCAAATAAATTAATCTTTTCAAAAATGCGACGTGCTTCTTCCCACTCTTCATCGGCCAGCTGTACGATTCCAAGACGATATAATGCTTTTATATCTTCAGGGCTTTCTTCTACCATTTTTTCAGCGATCTTTTTCGCTTTATTTACTTCGCCTATTCTGAGAAAAGCAATGATTTCCCTTTCCTGATGGAGGGTGGTTTTACCTGTAACTTTTCTCTGCTTTTTGATTGTTTCAAGTAGTTTTTCGTACTCATCCTGATCAAAATATTCATTAGTCAAATCATTGAGATAAATCGTATTTCCGGGATTCAGTTGAGTGAGTGCTTCAGTCAGTTCCAATGCTTTTCCATCTTCACCTTTGACTTTATAATTGAGAATTCGCACGTCAATTTCGAAGATATCAGGCAGTCGGGATCGATGAGCCATTGCCTGATCAATAAAGATTTTTGCCTTTCGGTCACTGCGCTGAAAACGATGGTGAAACATACTGACCATATAACTAGCCCAGGCAAAGGTCGGATCAATTTCAGTGGCTTTTGTGTAAGCCTCCAGAGCCAGCGTGCTGTAATTTCCTTTTCCATACATCCCCCCGATAAAAACCTTATACGCTTCTTCCGATTCTGTTAGAAATTGTGCGACAGGCAGGTCAATGGTACCAGCCAGATGATCTTCCGGCACACCCAGCGTCTTCTTTACCTGGAGAGAAATATGATCCATCAGGGGAAATAACTCTTTTTCATCAAAGGAAAGCTCAAATTCTTTTTTACCAGTTTTAGCATCCAAAATCTTGATAATCACATGATAAAGACTATCATGACTATAAGCTCCCTGTAGAATATATTCACAGTCGGCATTTTCAGCTCCTTTAATATGATCTCTTAAATTTTGGCCAAGATTATGTTCTGAATAAACATTATGCACATAAGGGTCCTGATCCCAATCCATTTCAAGGGCATAGGGAAACCCTATTTGTAACCAATTATTTTCTTCATTTCCATCTAAATTATCAAACGAGGTCACCCAAAACCTTTTTTTATCTTTGAAGTTGATAATTTCCCTTTTGATCTTTTCCCCATTCTCATTGGTGATATTCGTTGTTTCCCGGGCATTTCCATTAATCAGGTTAAAAATAGGGAAATATAAAAATGGAGCCAGAATCAAAAAGATTAAAAACCCGCCCAGATACTGCCCCCAAACGGGAATGCGTCTTAATAAAGGCTTTTTAGTTTCTGTTTTCGGAGCAAATTTGCCTGTTAATTCATTCGGATCGGGAATATTCAGCCCTTCTCTGTCAATGGCAAAAACCTCCATTTTCCGCTCCACATTTTTAAACTGATAAGAGCCCATGGATTTCAGGGGAATGTCTGGTTGATTTTTCAGGTATTCCTTCACCGTATCAGAAACCATTACACTTCCCTGTACTGCCATCGATTCAATACGGGAAGCAACATTTACACCGTCCCCGAGGGCTTCTTCCTTAGAAAAAAGAATATCCCCAGTGTGAATTCCGATTCGCAGTGGAACTTTAGGTTCCTGCTGAAAAGCCAGTTGCATCGCAATCGCACAGGTAGCAGCTTCAATCGCACTGTCAAAAATACTGAGTGTTCCATCTCCGTAGTATTGGAGAATGGTTCCGTTGTGTTTTTGATGAAACTCTTCAAATACTTCGCGATGGCGACTTCTGATTTCCAGCGCTTTAGCTTCATCCGATTGCATAATGGCGGTATAACCAACAATATCGGTAAACATAATCGCAGCCAGACGACGGGTATGCATAATGATTGGTTTATCTTTTCTGCAAGATACGATTTTAGAGGCGGAAGTCGAAGTTTACAGGATATCTCAATTTTTCCAGGTATTAATATTTAAACCCAGACTTTTAGCTGTTTTAACCATTGAATCAATTTTGCCGATATTTTCCCCAAATGCTTCAATATCACCCCAAAAGTCCATGTGTTGGTCTTCGTGCAGTTTCTTAAGTAAATCTTTCAATTTCAGTGCTCTTTTTACGACATACTCGTTTAGGGTTTTTGCTTTATGAGGCCTGGCCGTATCAATTTGTTGGTGGAAAAGTTCCAGAGACAGATTAAGCATCAAAAAATTTAGCTGAATTTCGCCGTATTTGTCTTTCGTCGCTTTAACATGTCGGGAAATCTGCCCGCTGAGTTCCCTCAATTCCATCATCAGATAACCGGGAGAATAGTAAATTCTCTGGTATTGATGGAGATGGTTATGGATGTGCTCTTTGAGTTCGTTGCGCCGGTCTTCCATAGATATCCCATCTTCCAGTAGTTGGAAAGTGAGTTGCTCAACCAGGGCTGGTTCTTTGGCGAGCAAACGGAAAAGGAGTTTATCTTTTTCTTTGTGAGAGAGGTCGGAGATTGCTTCTTTGAATTCTGGGGAAAGTTTTGTTCTTGGCATAATGACAAAGATAAGGGACTATTTATGATTGGAAATGAAATGTTTAAATCTCTAATCCTGTTTCCAAATTAATTTTAACATCTACCCTTTCACTCCCTCTATAATTATCGACAGTTATCCCCGTAATACTTAAATAAGGCGGAGTAATTGAGTAATCCGATATCTGAAAGATTTTGTACTCTTTTACCAAATTTATTTTCCATTTGACTTCCCCTGTAAGAGCGACCTTAGCCACTTGAAAATGCCCAAAAAGATATAGATCATTATTCAAAAGGGTAAATCCGTTTGCCGTATCAACCACATTTTCCAAATGCCTGAAGAGCTTTCCATTTTTTAAACTATAAAACAAGAAACGTGTAGTTCCTTCCAGACCGCAATTGATGTAAATATGAAGGAGTAAGGTATCCTCCACCTGCAAATAATCAAAAGAGTGAACCAAACATCCTTTTTCTTTAGGCAAGTTTAGCGCAACATCACCCATCAAATTTTCAGGTGTCACATTGAGTATATCTTGTGCCAAATAAGCCTCAAACACCTCGCAGCCAAAGTCCTTAGTAGAATCTCTTTCACAAATTGCTCTCCTGGAATCAATCCTTCTAAAAGTTGAATCTATACATCCATAGAGTACTAAAAGCGTAGCCACAAAAATAGTTGAGTATTTTTTCATGTTTGACTGTTTAGATAAAGATCAGGGATCTTAAGTAAGGTTCAAACTTTTCATTATTCTATGTAATTCACCATTGCACCGCTTTAAAAAACGGTGCAATGGGATAGAGGCTGTCATTCTGCGGAATGGTTGATTATCTATTCCTTATTCGCAAAAATGAGAGAATAAACTTTCATTATTTAACCACCTTAAATCGCTTTATTCTTCCATCATTCACTACCTGAAACAAGTAAAGTCCGGAACTAAAGTTACTCATATCATAATTTAAATAAGAATCTGAAGCGATAAAAAGCTCGATTAATCGACCCGATATATCAAAGACAGAAATATTATTTTTTCCCAAGGGTAACTCCAGATGTAGTATATCTGTAACTGGATTCGGGTAGAATTTCACCGGAAGGTCTGTTTCAAACTCTTCGCTTGAGGTAGAATTTTCAGACTTACAACTACCAATCTGATAAGAATTCTTATTCGCAGAAGTATTTCGTTCTCCTCCCGCCGGATGAGAGTAGGTATAGTAAAAATAGATTTTCTCCCCTTCACTTGCATTAATCTGGAAGGGCACATTGGGAGTCACATTATACCCTGGAAGGCTATTCGCATCTGTTCCATAATACAAAATACAGGTAGGGCTTCCCATGCCTGCCAGAGAAGGAATGAATGTGATCGTCGGGTTATTATCATCATCCGAAAATTCATAGTCAAAATCTCCGTTAAAAGCCGTTCCCCGACAGGAAGGAGCTTCTAACACCTCTATGGAAACAGACTTGGAAGTGGTCGCACTGCTATCGTCATCAACTGCAACGGCGGTAATGCCAAATTCTCCAATTGTAGCCGGAGTCCA
>JAGQVA010000586.1 GCA_020438265.1 Bacteroidota bacterium | reverse complement strand
CCTAATTCCACCCCTAAGGTTTTGGTTAAAAAGGCAATGGCAGCTTTAGACATTCCATAAGCTGTCAGGTCGGGATGAAACGTAAATCCGGTGACGGAAGACATTAAAATGATCCGGCCACCGGTTTTTTGCTGTATCATTTGCAGGGCGGCTTGTTGAGCCAGGAAAAAAGTGCCTTGTAAATTGACCTGTAATAGCTTCTGGAAATTTTCTAATGAGTATTCCAGAAAATTACCAAAAGTGGTAATTCCGGCATTGGCAATGGCAAAATCGAGGTGACCAAATTTCTTGACGGCAGTTGTGATCATTTGCTGAATTACCTCTAGCTCACTGGAATTTCCCACTACGGCAATGCATTTGCCACCTTCTTTTTGAATGGTTTTGACTGCATTTTCGGCCACTTTTTGATCAATATCATTTAAAATGACAGATGCTCCGGCTGAGGCCAATTGTCTGGCAATTTCAAATCCGATGCCGATGCCGGCCCCTGTGATGATGGCTACTTTTTGGTGGAAGGAGAATTTCATTATACCGGGTTATGTATGAAGAACCTCCCAAGCTACACTTTTTTTAACTCTTTTTTGAGAATTGCGGACAAGACGAGGAGCCCAATTTTATTCCCCATTTTCATAGTTTTAAGTCAATTTTGGCAGTTCATTTTCCAGAAAATCCCATAAGCCACAAACCACAATATTTTTATCTTTTGTATAAGTTTCGCTTTCCGGAGTGATAACATAAGCTGTATCTATGCTTAAATCTTCAAGTGAATAATAAAAGCCTTTGGAAACTTTTGGGGCATTACTGTATTTTATTTCGATTCCAATCATTTTTCCTTTTGGAGTAATCAACAATAAATCTATCTCTGCTCCCTGGTGCGTTCTATAAAAATAGAGCTCCCAGCTTTCCGTTACTGCCCGTTTGATTTGTTCAATTACATAGGCTTCCCATGATGCGCCAACCAAAGGATGGCCATAAAGACTCTCTAAATCATAGATATTTGCTAATTGATGAAAGAATCCTGAATCTCTAAAATACACTTTTGGGGATTTTATCAGGCGTTTACCCACATTGCTAAAATAGGGTTGCAAACGAGTAATGATGAATCCGCCTTCTAATAAATCTATATAACGTTTGACTGTTGGCTGGCTTAGCCCCATTGAACTGGCTAATTGGGTTGAATTTAGCATTTGTCCGTTTAAATGACTCAGCATCTTTAAGAGTGATTTTATTCGGGCAGGCGGAATCTCATAGCCTAATTCCTTTAGGTCTCTTTCCGAAAAAGTTCGCAAGAAATTTTCTAACCAACGCCAGGTAAACTTTAATTCGGAAGCAAGTAAAGCTACTGGAAATCCACCACGAAGCCAGTGTTCTCGCATCGAAATTTGTGGATGAATTTCCTCCAGAGATAATGGAGATAATTCGATATAAGCAATTCTACCTGCTAATGTTTCTGAACTATCCTTAACCAAATTGGGAGAAGCTGAACCTAAGATCAAATATCGCCCTGCTGTTCGGTTTAAGTCCACCAGTGCTCTCAATAATGGAAATAAGTTAGGTAAACGTTGGATTTCATCAATAATGACACATTTATCCAGATGCTGTTTGAGGTAAGTTTCCGCATCTTCCAGTTTCTTTAAATCTGATTCCAGCTCTAAATCAAGAAAAATGACTTGTTGCTCAATTTTATTTTGAATAAGCTTTGCTAATGTTGTTTTTCCCACTTGCCGAGAGCCAATAATGCCTACTATTGGGAAAAAGCTCAAGTCTTCCAGTACTCTGGCAATTATTTTTCTGGTTATCATTTTTTGTGCATTTACCATGAAAATCCAAAATTTGATTTTGGATTTTCATGGTAAATATAATATATCTTCTTTAAAAAAGCCTAATCCTTCCCAAAAGTCAAAAACAAAACACTCTGCGCAGGAAGCTGAATTTCCCCGGCCTTGACCTTTTTTCCTTTCAATTCAGGTACCGAATCATCAGCTTCTAAAGCAAGTACCTCACCATTAGGTTTAACCGTTTTGGTAAGCAGTTCATTCTTTCTTTTTATCCGGGTTTTATGATTTTCAAATTATTCTGTCTTACATTTTTTAGCTACACTTAATGTTTCCCACAGATTACACAAATTCCACGGATAAATTCAATTATTAAGCATTTAGATCTGTGAAATTAGTGTAATCTGTGGGTCTGCTCCACAAAAGAGAGATATTAAGGGTTGCTAAAAAGTGTAGAGTAGAGAAATTCATTTTACTGCACAGAGAAAATCCTAATCCATCAACCCGCCAAACCGCGCCACATAAAACCCCGCCTTCCAATTCAATTCCTTGTACACCCCGCCAAAATGCCCAAAATTGACCAGAATTGCCGAAAAGTAGAGCTTCCCTTTTACCTCCTGCGGATTACACTGGTAATAGTCACTATTGCTGCTACCCAAAGAAGAATACCTTTCCAGTTTCAGCGATGAATCAAAAATCAGAACAAACTTTTCCCAATAATAGTCTGGTTGGGGCTGAACCACTATGCTGTCTTTTCCTCCGAGATAGATATTTTCCCGGGCAAAGGCTGAAGCCAGATACCCTCCGTTTTTTCTACTCTGAAGGCGAAATAAATTTCCATGAACATTGTCAAGATCCAGGTGAGATTTGATGTTTCCATTATGCTGAAAGAGGAAAATACCGTTTTGTTTGAAATGATTTACAGGATTGTCTGACAAGGTAAGTACTGCTTTTTCCTGTTTGGTGATTTGTAAAAGGACTTCTATGTCACCAGATTGATTCAATAAAGAGACAGTAGCATTATGATGGCCGTTGAATGTTTTGGTGAAATGTCTGAGGTAGGACTGACCTGCTTCTGAGGAAGTTAATTCGTATAGGGAAAAACTCTGACTGCCTGACCGAAATCTCCCCGTAGACTCATCTGAAGTCAAAAACCATAACTTTTCATTTTTCAATTCTATATCAATCACTGCGGAATCGGGGGCCGGAAGTCGCAGTAGTTCTTTTTCACCTTTTTTTAGCAAAAAAACAGCCGGGATCTCGCGAGAATAACTTTTCTTTACTCCTGCGAAATACAAATTCCCCACCGAGTCCTCGATCATTTTAGAAGTATTTTTCAGCCCCAGGGGTGTGCCCGAAAGAAGTTTGCCTTCCGTACTAAAAACCAATAACATCATCTCATCATTGCCGCGAATCGTTTGTTCGGAGCCAGTTGCATCCCTGGTATAAATTCCGTTTTCCGTATAAGCCGCCAGTGCCAGCCGCCCGTCCGAAAGCATGATAAAGGCGCGGGGATCTGCATAATTTCCATTACTGCTGGTGCCGTACATATTGATGAAATACAGGAGATTTCCCGCTGAATCGTACTTCAGAAGGAAAGTTCGCTGCCAGCTGGAACTCGTATAGGTGTGGTGCTTCGGCCCTTCAGGAGTGGCAGAATGGAAAAAAGTTTCTCCCTTGAATTTGCCTATGATATAAGAATTCCCGGCCGTATCCACCTCCAAAAATTGTGGATTGATGAAGTCTGCACAATCATTAAGGGCAAACCAGTCCAGCTTTTGGCCATGGAGGGAGTGTGAAAGACAAGCGAAAAGCAAAAAAATGAAAGGATTTTTCATGGAAAAAGGGTTTTTGGCTGTAGATTCGGTGAGGTAGGGGCAGCCTTTTTTATTCATAACGCAAATGATTGTAAAAAACATAAGGGCAATATTGTAAGTTCCTCATATTTAGAGTCTAAAGAAGATCTCTCCCGTTGGTCGAGATGCCCGGCTAAACGCGGGAATAGCGATTTTGTCGTTCCGCCAAAAGGATTTTTTCACCGCAGGTGGGCATCCCGAATCCCTTTAGGGTGAGGGATCTTCATCAACGGCTAAAATCAGGATTTTTCTACATAATTTTGTCTCATGACTTTTTCACCCTTAAAATTAAAACGAATTTTCTCATGCGCCAATTAATCCCCCTGTCTTTTCTGTTTCTCTTCTTCTCCTGCTCACATAACCTGGGGCAGCATTTGGTTCCCACACAAAAAGGGGGAAAATGGGGGTTGACAGATGCTGCACAAGAAGTTGTAATTCCCTTTGAGCATGACCGGGTTCGTTATCTGGCAGATGGCGTGTATGCTGCCTGGAAAGGGGAAGAAGTGCGTTTGTATGGTCATCGGCTGCAAAAAAAGATTTTTCGCGACGCCGGATTATTGAAAGGAACGGAACA
>JAGQVA010000585.1 GCA_020438265.1 Bacteroidota bacterium | reverse complement strand
CATTGTCCGGCAGGTCTATTCCTTTCCATTCATTCACATTTCCATAAACCAAAAAAGGCGCTTCCAGATCATAGGTTTTTTCAACGCTCATCGTCGAATCGGTCAGCACTTTTGATACATAAGATTTTCCGTCATTAATCAGGAGTTCTCCAGCCAGAAAAGCCTGAGGGCCAAGTCCGTAAAGGCCTTTTTTATTGGCAATGGTATCGAGATTGATAATTCCCCGCAATTCTCCTTTCCACATGACATTTCTCATGGCTCCGGATATTTTTATGGGAGAATAGGATGCATTAGCAGTAGATTCGTTTTCATCAACCTTACATGAAAAGAGCAATGAAATAATAAGTAGTATGGAAACTTGTTTTAGCATGATTAATATTTAGTTATCAAACCATAAAACCTTCTATATTTTGCTCTGGAAAAACCGCTACCCAGAACATAAATCCTTCATATTTGGCAATGAGATGCACTGCTGCTAAAGATGGGTTTACATTTCCTTCCTTCGACAATTGGGCTTCCAAAATCTCCCTCAATTGTTCATAAAAGGTTCTTACTTCCTGGCGGAATTCCGGATATTCTTCATAGGCTTCAAAGAAAAGAATAAAATACCGCGACAGGCCTTTGGGGGTCAAAGATAAAATTTCAGGAACAAAAGACCTGTAAAATTCCTGGATCATACCCTCCATTTCTGCTACCGTTTTGTCTGCAAACAAATTCCAATCTATCTGTTTGTAATAGGAAATAAAATATCGGTGCACAACTTCCTGATATAACTCTTCCTTATTTTTGAAATAATGGTAAAAAGCTCCTTTGGATAGCTGTGTCGCAGTTACCAGATCGGACATGGAGGTATTGCGATAGCCTTTATCTAAAAACCACTTGAATGCAGTTTCCATGATAAATTCTCTGGTATCTTTTTTACTCATTTTCTTTTAGCTTTTTTACTTCTTCTTTGAAAAAGTCTTCCAATTTATGATTTCCGTAGGAAGTGGCAATATTTTCCAGCGCCATTGCAGTCAGAAAAAACTCAATGGGGCCGTAGGTAATCGAAGAGGTAAAAGTCCTGACAATCCATATCGTAAATTTTCTGATCCAATCAGGAAGATGAGTAATTTTGATCTTTTTGCCCCACGATCTTAAAGCTAAAGCAGCTAATTCATTCTGGGTAAAGATTTCTGGTCCACCAACGGTAGGTTCTTTTTCTCCGGAAACCATTTTATCTACACACACTTTGGCTAAATCCGCTCCATGAATCGGGTTTAATCGCTGATTCCCATCGCCAAAGAGATATACTCTTCCTCCTTTGGCCATATTGAGAAAATCTCGCATATCAGAGAAAAAACCATTAGGACGCATGATCACATAATTCAAACCGGAAGCCTTCAACTCATCCACAAACATTTCTTTTGCTTCGAAGATTTTTAAATGGCGTAGCTTGTCGCCGTTAATTGCTGAAACGTAGAGGAATTTTTCCACCCTGCTTTTTAAAGCTTCCTGTAACAAATTCGCATTCCCCTGATAATCAACATCCATATAGGTAAGTCCATCTTTCTGTCGGGTAATACCTACAGTCGTCATAACCCAATCGATGCCCCGGGTTATCTGTTGGATGGTTTCGCTTTGGGTAATCTGGCCAATGAAGAATTCATCAACGTTTTCAAATAGTTTTTTCTGGCTTTCTTTGCGGATTAAGACTCTTACCCAATAACCTCTCTGTTTTAGTTCTCTGACCAGATGCTGGCCTAAATACCCTGTTGCGCCTGCTATTAATATTTTTTTCATTATTTATTTTTTAATACCGACCGGTTGGTATGTACGTGGATGAAAGGAAATAGTTGTGATTGGGGGGAGGTTAAGATTTACCTAACCTCCAGAATGGAACACAATTCGATGATCTCCCTTCCAGGCTGAAATTCAGATATGCCAATACTGAAGAAAAATTTACTCTCACAATTGCACTGAAAATATTGATAGTGGGTTCCGATCAGGTTTAATTTTATGACTTCCTCTTTAGGTAATTGGTTACTTGTCCGGTCAAAAGGCTTAAGGTTAAAGGTAGGTGATATTGATGTTTCAATCTTGTATGTATCGTTTTGACAATTAGGACATTGGAAATGATAGGGAATCATTCTATTACCATCCATGAGTTTTACTACTGGTTTGGAATTGCTTTTCAGGTAGTGTGGTTTGACGATTTCAAGCGAATCATTTAATGGTGGCGTCCAGTCTTTCATGGGATGTTTTTAGATCATTTCTGGTTAATGATATTCCTTAATTCTTCAACCAATTCATTCTCCGATTTATCTTCATTAAAAAGCGAAAAATCACTCTTTATATCTTTCTCTTTTACCAACTGATTAATATGGTTGACCTGATCATCAGAAACGCTAATATGAATGGATTGATCGCGGGATTTTACCCTTTCCAGACAAAGTTTTTCATCTGCGATAATTTTGATTGTGATGAGATGAAAATCCTGATTAAGGTTATTAAACATCTGATCAAAATAATCTGTCAGGCCAGTTGATTCAAAGACGATTTGATCATTTTGGTGTAGTTCCTCCCGAATTCCTTTTTCAATCGCAGCAAACACTTCTCTGAGATAGGAATCATTGTCGATTGTCCGGTCTTTTTTTACTTGTTTGGCCCAGTCTTCAACTCTGATAAACCGAATACCCAAATGCCGGTCCATCAAAGTTCCAATAAAAGATTTCCCACTTCCTTTGGGGCCAAGAAGCAGATATATGATCTGATTTTGAGATTTCATTAAAGCGAAATTATTATCTCGTTTGTTTTACTTTAATGATTAATCATGATCTTCTGAACAAATATTCTGTCCTGAATAGTAAGTACCTTTAGAAGGTATGTTCCATTTTTTAATTGAGAGACATCAATCGTATTTCCATTTACAGGAATGGATCGTTGCCTTCCAAGTATATCTATCATCCAGGCTTGCCGAATGAAAATATCCTCGTTTATATGCAGAATATTTTTAGCGGGATTAGGATAAACGATATTTTGGATTGAAATGAACGGATCAATAGCAAGAGGTTCTTTGGGAAGCGGCTGTTCAAAAGCTCCGAGTTCAGGCGCATCACCCAGGTAAGGAAATCCAATATCAGTTCCGGCATCCATGGCCGGACTATGCGTGGCTATCGCTAAAAAATCAATGTCAGGAAGGCTTCCATCGGCCTTTCTGGGAGCCATTAAGGCTGATTCATCAAGACTGATAAAATCACTGTCCGAGAGCCCCAGATTCATTCCGAAGGAATTGGTAACCAGAGTATTAAGAGAAGATGGTAAGTAAGCAGTTTCTCCCGTTCGCCCTTTATAACCAAGGTTGTTTTTCAGAACATGATTATACCCATCAACATTTATATTTTGGGACTGAGGGCTTTCCCGGTTTACCATATTATAGTTGTAGGCATTTCTATAAGCAGAATTATTGAGCCAAATATTACCATTGAGGTGATGATTGGAATAAAAACCATTGGCCTTATTTCGTACTGCCAGACAAAAACTTATCGTATTCACAGGAACGGGATTGGGGATTTTAGAAGCTTCGTCATAGGCATATCCGCCAGCCTTAAAACCATTACCATCTGCAAGATTCCCAAAAGATTGAGTGTATCCATTATAAAAAGCCCAGCAACTGTCAAAAACAATATTTTCACTTGATCGAATGCAGTCAAATCCGTCATCGCTGTTAAACCATGCCCTACAACCTTTGAATACATTCCCTACGCCTCCGGCTTTGGGATGACAACCAAATCCATCCACATTCCCTCCTTTCTTATCCTCGGAAACATCATCGTGATTATTATAAGCATCGCAATTCAGAAAAAGGTTATACCCTCCGTTTCTGTGCCTGAGGCCAGTCCCTTTATTATCATGCATGCTGATTCTCTCAAAAATATTATGGTCTCCCCAGCTGTAGACACAATATGATTCCGTATGAGTGGTGATGGTAATCTGGACACCCGTGATTTCAATGCCCCTGAGGTGAATGTAATCGCCAGAAACCCAGAATCCTACTACCCTCTGATTGGCTGGTTTAAGGTCGGAAAAATCAAATATCGGTTGCTCATTGGGGTAAGCCCAGTATTTGATCATATTGCCACTGGTACCGCTTTTATCCAGGAAACTGACACAGGCAAAAAGATTGGATTCCACTTTGGACACATCACTGGCAGAAATCTGATAAGTGCC
>JAGQVA010000584.1 GCA_020438265.1 Bacteroidota bacterium | reverse complement strand
ACCTCCGGTTTGCCATTGCTTACTGGCATTCTTTTAACGGTACAGGGGGAGATCCTTTTGGTCCCGGAACCAAAGTTTTTCCCTGGGATGCAAATACAAATGCCATACAGCGAGCCAAAGATAAAATGGATGCCGCTTTTGAATTTATTACCAAAATCGGTGCTCCGTATTATTGTTTTCACGATGTGGATTTGATTGACGAAGGCAATTCTCTGGCGGAGTATGAAAAGCACATGCAGGCCATTGTCGATTATGCCAAACAAAAGCAGGCGGAATCAGGAGTGAAACTTTTGTGGGGAACTGCCAACCTGTTTTCTCATTCCCGGTATATGAATGGTGCTGCAACCAACCCCGATTTTCAGGTGCTGACTTTCGCGGGAACACAAGTCAAGAATGCCCTTGATGCGACCATTGCTCTGAATGGGGAAAATTATGTTTTTTGGGGAGGAAGAGAAGGATACATGTCCCTTCTGAATACAGATATGAAACGCGAGGTCGAGCACCTGGCACGGTTTCTTCACATGGCTAAAGATTATGCCCGTAAAAATGGATTTAAAGGGCACTTTTTTATCGAGCCGAAACCCATGGAACCCACCAAACATCAGTATGATTTTGACAGTGCGACAGTTCTGAATTTCCTTCGGGCTTATGATTTAATGGATGATTTTAGCCTGAATATCGAGGTGAATCACGCGACTCTGGCCAGTCATACCTTTCAGCATGAACTTCAGGTAGCAGCAGATGCTGGCAAATTGGGGAGCATTGACGCCAACCGTGGTGATTATCAGAATGGTTGGGATACAGATCAATTTCCAAATAATATTAATGAAATTACCGAGGCAATGCTGGTGATCCTTGAGGCTGGTGGACTGCAGGGAGGTGGAATAAACTTCGATGCAAAAACCCGCCGTAATTCTACGGATCTGGAAGATTTATTCTACGCTCATATTGGTGGAATGGACATTTTTGCGAGAGCCCTCCTGATTGCCAATAACATCATGGAAAACTCCCAATACCTCGCTTTCCGCAAGGATCGTTATGCCTCATTTGATAGTGGCAAAGGAGCAGAATTTGAAGCAGGGAAACTGACTTTAGAAGATCTGAGAAGCCTGGCTTTTGAGATGGGAGAACCAACCCAAAGAAGCGGAAGACAGGAATGGCTGGAAAATATGATCAATAATTTTATTTAGCAGGAACACAAACACGGAAGAGTCGGAAGACCATTATTATTAAGTTTAAATAATTAATTGAGTTAGCTAGGCCTTTTTTATTTCCGACCTCCGTGTTTTTTTTTATAGCCCTTCCAGGTTTTTTGAAATCTGGAAGGGCAAATTTAATATAATTAACTACTCGTCTCAACCTCCTGAATAAGGTTTTCGGAGGTTTCTACCTGGAAATTTTCCCTTAGATTTTTCCTTACCAGCAGATAAGAAGCCATTCCTCCAGCCAGATAAGCAGTTGCATAAGCACCAAAAATGCCGGCTACTCCCAAAAATTCTGATCCCCAGTAAGCCAATGGGATATAAACCCCAAACATCTGCACCAGAGTAATTCCCGAAGCATGCAAAGGTTTATTGAGCACATTCAAAATGGTATTTCCCAGGGCATACACACATCTGGCAGAATAACCAAATGGTGTGATACTCAGATAAAGGATAATGACTTTTACCACTTCAGGATCTTCGTGAATAAAAGGAGCAAAATATCTGGCTGTAGAAATCATCACGATAAGCATACCAATTCCCCAAAGCAGGGCGAAAACCATGCTTCGATTTATTCCGGTGATAAGTCGCTGGTAGTTTCTTGCTCCTACGTTTTGTCCTACAAATGGGCCTATTACGGTAGAAAGAGCTACCACAACCATAATCGCAAAAAGATCTATCTTGGAGGAAACGCCAAGGGCACCTACGGCTGCTTCCCCATATCCGGCTACCAGCTTGGTAATAACAGCAGTAGATAAAGGAACAACGAGATTCGTAGCGGCGGCAGGTAATCCCACGTAGAGAATACTGCCCCAGGATTTCATCGCCTCATTAAAAGAAGGAACTTCCAGCGTCAGCATATCAGCGCGTTTGAGAATAATCAGCGCAGCAACCAGAGAAAACGATCTCGCAATGACCGTTGCAATAGCTGCACCTGCAATTCCAAGACCTTCAAAAGGGCCCATTCCAAAGATTAAAATAGGATCGAGAATGATATTTAACCCCACCATTCCCATCATAATAATCGCCGGAGTTTTGGTGTCTCCATTAGACCGGATGGCACTATTCCCCACAAAAGGCACAATCACAAAAATCACCCCAATGTACCAGATGTACATATAATCTTTGATCATGGGCAAGACTTCCTCTGTTGCTCCCAATGCCCGAAAAAGCGGGTCCATCGTAAATAATCCGACGATCACAAAAATACCGGCAAATACTACTGCCAAAACAATGCTGTCTACCGTGAGACGCTGGACTTTCTTTTGGTCTCCTTCTCCAATCGCACGACTAATGACCGCTGAAGCTCCCATACTCATTCCCATACCAATGGCTCCAAGGACCATGACTACCGGGAAGGTAAAGCTAAGCGCAGCCAATTCGTTGGTACCCATCAGGCCGACAAAATATGCATCGATAAGATTAAAAGCTACCATTCCGAAAATGCCGAAGATCATTGGAATGGTGAGTCTGGTAAGTACCTTATTGATAGAGCCCTGGGTGAGTGTATCTTTCGCTTTAGTCATTATTTTTATAAAAGTCCAAAGAATTCGGCGTCTATCCGGTTAATGATATGTCCCAAGTCTTCGGGATTCTGGACGTAGTCAAGTTCATCTACATTGATGATCAGAAGATTTCCTTCTTTATAGTTTTTGATCCAATCTTCGTAGTTTCGGTTGAGATCTTCGAGGTACCGGATACTTATATTTTGTTCGTAATCTCTGCCTCTACGCGAAATTTGTTCAATTAGTTTAGGAATACTAGCTCTGAGATAAATTAGCAAGTCTGGCGGCTGAATCATCCGTTTCATAGACATAAACAGCTCAAAATAATTATCGAAGTCTCTCTTAGTCAGATGATTAGACTCTTTGAGGTTTTTGGCAAAAATAAAAGCATCCTCATAAATGGTGCGGTCCTGAATGATGGTATGTTCACTTTCCCGAATCTCAACTACCTGGTTAAACCTGCTGTTGAGGAAGTATATCTGTAAAGGAAATGCCCAGCGGGACATATCCCTGTAAAAATCTTCGAGATACGGGTTATGATCAACCGCTTCTAAGTGAGGTTCCCACTTATAATGTTTGGCCAGTTTGTTTACGAGAGTAGTTTTTCCGGCTCCAATATTCCCGGCAACTGCGACGTGTTTTGGTGGAGTATCTTTCAAGTTTTTTAAATTGTATCCAGAATTGCTGGCCAAAGTTAAGAATTGTCATCTATATTTGCACATGGATTCGATTTTATTAAAAAACGGCTTTATTGTCAATGAAGGAACCATTCGTGAAGGAGATATTTTTATCCAGAACGGGCGGATTTCTTCCATCGGGAATCATCTTCAGGTCATTGCGGACCAAACCCTGGACCTGCGCGGTAAATATGTATTTCCTGGCGTTATTGATGATCAGGTTCATTTTCGGGAGCCTGGCCTGACCCATAAAGCAGACATTTACACGGAAGCGCGGGCAGCAGTGAGTGGAGGCACTACTACCTTTATGGAAATGCCTAATACCCATCCGCAAACCCTCACCCAGGAATTATTGGAAGCCAAATACCAGCGGGCGGCAGAGGTTTCCATGGCTAATTATTCCTTTTTTATGGGTGCTTCCAATGATAATCTGGAAGAAGTCCTCAAAACAGATCCACGTACAGTTTGCGGAATCAAAGTTTTTATGGGTTCCTCAACAGGAAATATGCTGGTCGATGATCAGGAAGTATTGGACAAAATTTTCAAAAACGCTCCAATGCTTGTGGCTACCCATTGCGAAAAAGAGGAAGTTATTCGGGCAAATATGGCTAAATATGAGGCAAAGTATGGTGACGATATTCCCATTAAATATCATCCATTGATCCGTAGTCATGAAGCTTGTTATCTTTCTTCTTCTCTTGCAGTAGAACTAGCCAAAAAACACAATACCCGCCTTCATATTCTCCATATTTCCACTGCAAATGAATTATCTCTCTTTCGGAATGACATTCCACTGGCCGAAAAGAGAATTACTGCTGAAGTCTGCATTCAT
>JAGQVA010000583.1 GCA_020438265.1 Bacteroidota bacterium | reverse complement strand
CAAAAGAATCAAAATTGAGTTTTAGCCCCAGAATCGCCATGATCAGGATAATTAAATATCCGCCGATCTTCAGGACCAGACCATGATTCCAGATGGGGATAAAGTTTCCCAAAGCCAGACCAACCAGAGAAAGGAGGATAATTTTTGCGAGAAAATTTTCAATGAGAAAATAGCTCAACAGTAATACCACGATACAAATAACTGAAGTCCAGATAATGGATTGAAGTTGTTCCTTCCCAACTTTTACCTCATCGGGTACAAAGTCTTTTACCTGATCCTCGATCTTAAAAAGCTGATTCCACTGATCACTGCGTTTGATAAACTGAAACATAAGAATCGTCCAGATATTCACAAGAACATTGTCCATCACCAGAATTGCGATAAAGATTGACTCAGGGCATTCAACTACTTCCTTTAAAACCAATTGACTGGTGCTACCTCCAATCCAGCCTCCAACAACAGGTACCAAGCCTTTCCAATAGCCTTCTTCGAGAATAATTTCGCTCACTTCCAGATTCAGATAACGAGCCAACAAGACCATAATGATTGGCGCAGTAGCAATAACCAGAGAACCCAGCGCAAAGAGAATAATCGGCCTAAGCCCGATCATTTTCAGTTGCTTGAAAGACAAGGCGCTCATCACCGTAAGAATTGCCAGCGGCATAATCAGATCCTTGCTCCATTGATGCAGTTCGATACCAGAAAGATTCACCCCAAGCGAATGACTGGCAATAGCCGGAACGACATAAGCAAACAAAATTGCCGGGAACCATTCCAGCACTTTTTTAATAATTGGAGACGTTTGTCGGTCCAGCCACTTGACCAGCGCAAACGTGATGATCGTAATCAGACAACCCGTGAGTAGCATAGTGGCGGTAAGCTAGTGTTTTTTAGCCAATTCACCATATATACGCTTCTATCGTACTTCCTTAGGGTGCTTTGACACCTTCAGGGCTATCTCAAGAGTACAAAAATTGAACGCAGAGACGCAGAGTTAATCCTTTGATTAATAGTTTCTCTATGTCTCTGCGCTTTTTCTTAAAATCAACCTTTTGAAATAGGCCAGGAAGTCTCTCTTTACCTTGCGGGTATATGAAACCTTAGTCCTAAAGACAGATTAGCACTGGATAAATTTAACCTGAAATCAGGAAGATAAATGGGTTCACTAATAATATCACTGGAAAACTCACGTCCGGGAATCTGAATCGTTTTTAACAAATAAGCCTGAGATTGCAGCTGTAAGGAAAAATAGCGGTTGAAATAATAATCAAATCCAACCCGAAAATGCAAACCTGCTTCATTCCTCGTTCCGCCAGCGTATTCCTTGGTAAGTTCATCACTGACTCTTACTCCATCAACAAAGTCTGGATCATCTAAAAAAGAATGAATTTGAACTTTGTAACGATAATATCCCAATCCCAGAGACAATTCTGTTTTTCTCTCAAAAAAAGGATCAATAGGACGTGGAATAAACTCCAGGAATCCGCCATATCCCTCTATTCGGGAACCGAAAGAATAGGCACTTCCGTTGAAATCTCTGTCATCCTTGCCACTTTGGGTTCTGAGAACAGAAAAATTGGTTGCCCCAATTCTGAGTTGTGGGAGAATATTCAAAGAGGCTTCCAGCTGAGGTTGAAAAGACAAATGGCGATAAGAATAATCATTTCGTATCCCCTCTTTTTCAAGCGTCTGGAGGATCTGGTTCTGAGCAGGAGAATAAGCCAGACCTCCCCGGGCAGCAAAGTGAAGATTGTTTCGGGCAAATAATTTTCGCATTCGCCGTGAGTGATTTCGTAGTTCAATCAGAGTTGCCTTATCGTCGGTGGAATCAATATATGGCTCTGAATTATGCATTTTAAAAGGTTCTTCCATAATAGCGATATATTCCAGTTCACTTTCCAAAGACTTCAGCATAAAACCTTTCCCGTCAATCAGGTATTCTCTGTTGATTTTTGTTCCGGCATACAGCAAACCAGATACACCTCCTCCAACAAGCCCACCCAATACCATTCCCACTCCTCCACCGGCAGCATAAGGAATGTAAACTCCATCCACCTTACTAATAAAAAATGCACTACATAAAATTCCCGCAGTAGTTCCACCAACCACTGCTCCCTGCCAAAATGTGCGGTTTTGAGAAAAATCGAGTCTATAAATATTCTCCACATTCAGGCGAATCACCTTTTCGTTTCCCAAAGCCGGATGATAAACAGACTTTTCCGGCCAGACTTCTATATCATTTTCTGATACGCTCAGGAGCTGGCCATAAACGACCTGACTATCCTTCGTAACAACTACCATATCAACCCTTTGGCGTTCCCATGATCTGGAAAAATGTTTCCACTGAATTTCTGAAATTCCGGGAGGAGGGGCCTGTATATTTACCTGAGCCATCAAAGATGAAGACACAGAAAATAAGGCCAGATAAATGATGATTATCTGATGCAATTTCATAGTTTTTGAAAAAATAATTACAGTAAAGTTATGGAGGAACCATCCATGTTTGAATACTGGTTTTCCATATTGATTTTTTTATTTTCAGCACTTTTTCAGGAAAAATCACAAAACACAGATCATTTGCGATGATTTTTGCATTTTTTGCAAATCCTCAAATCCGGCATTCGCATTTTTTCCTAATTTTGAGCTACCTTGTACATAAGATAATTTTTGGTCATTCATGAAGAAAAAACTACTGGTTACAACCGGAGGGGGCGATTGTCCCGGACTGAACGCCGTCATAAGAGGCATTGTCAAAAGATCCTTGCAGGAAGAAAATTGGGAAGTCTACGGGAGTATTGAGGCGTATACGGGTGTGATGCGGGAGCCAAAGGAAATTATACACCTCGATGAAAAAGCGGTAGCTGGTATTCACGTGAAGGGGGGTACAATTATCGGCACTACTAATAAGGCAGGCCCATTTGACTGGCCGGTTCAGCAACCTGATGGTTCCTGGATAACTGAAGATCGTTCTGACTGGTTGGTTGCAGAACTTGAAAGGATGGGATTCGATGCAGTCATCAGCATTGGTGGCGATGGCTCTCAGAAAATATCCCAGCAGCTTTTTGAAAAAGGCCTGAAAGTAGTTGGTGTACCCAAAACCATTGACAACGACCTCTCTGCGACAGATTATACGTTTGGTTTCCAAACGGCTGTGCAGGTGGCTACAGAAGGATTTGACAAACTCGTCACTACAGCAGAAAGCCACAGTCGGGTCATGGTGATGGAAGTGATGGGTCGCGATGCAGGCTGGATTGCCCTTCATACTGCCATTGCCGGAGGAGCGGAAATCTGTCTGATTCCGGAAATTCCTTATGACATTCAGGAAGTTACAGCAAGAATCAGATCCCGATATGCCCAACGAAGAGGATTTGTAAATATCGTCATTGCCGAAGGAGCCAAGCCCAAAGGCGGCGACGTAGTTGCCAAAGAAGTGGACGAAATTGGGTATCAACATGTCAAACTTGGCGGCTGTGGATACCGGTTGATTGACCAGCTTGAAGCTGCTGGTTTAGAAGCAAGTTCTCGTGTTACCGTCCTGGGACATTTACAGAGAGGCGGAACCCCCACAGCCTTCGACAGAGTATTAGCCTCACAATTTGGCGTAAAAGCCTTTGAGATGGTGCTGGAAGGGAAATTTGGGAGAATGGCTGCCTACCGCAATAATACAATCATAGACGTTTCACTCACCGAAGCGACGGAAACCTATAATTTTGTTGATCCTGATTCCTTTTTGGTAAGGACAGCGAGGGGGTTGGGGATTAGTTTTGGGGATTGAGTGTTGTGTTTATTTAAAGTCAAAGACCTTCCAGGTTTTCGAAAACCTGGAAGGTCTGAAAACCCATTTTATCATGAAAATCATCATCATAGGAGGAACTGGTACCCTCGGTCGCCCAATCGTCGCCGAACTCTCCCAAAGACACCAGGTCATCACTGTAGGAAATACCAGCGGAGAAGTGCAAGTCGACATCACCTCGATCGACTCTATCAGATCCATGTATGAAAAAATCGACGCCTTTGACGCCCTCGTCTCAGCCACCGGAAACGCCCATTTCGGCCCTTTACTGGAAATGACGGAAGAAGACTTCTACAAAGGAATCAAAAGCAAAATGATGGGCCAGATCAATCTGGTCATGGAAGGGCTGAAACATATCAATGATGGAGGCTCTTTCACTCTTACGACGGGTATCCTGGCGGAAGATCCCATTCCTATGGGAGCA
>JAGQVA010000582.1 GCA_020438265.1 Bacteroidota bacterium | reverse complement strand
CCTGGTTCTGCCTGATCAGAAATTTCAAGGTCAATGACAAGGTAATTGGGATTTTCAAGGCGTGTAACACTTACCAGTCTGGCTCCGGGATATTCTTTGAGATTAACCTGTAAACTGGCGATATCAGGGCCATAGGCCATTAATTGTAGTTCCGGGTTATTCATGCCAGCCCACCAGAAAGGGGGCTCAAGGCGGTTGATGGTTTGTCCAAAATTGAGATTGCAGAAGGACAAGAAAACGAAAAGAGAAACGAAAGATTTATTCATAATATGGGGCATTTTGGGGTTTATTGAATGTCGGGACAAGAAGGCATAGACTTAACATAATTTTTAGCCTATGTTTTTACGCCGAAGGGCGAAATCCCGTAGGGATTAAACGTGGGTAGCTCGACGAGCAACCCCATTTTTTGCGCGCCCCAGGGCGCGCTGGTTAGGGAGGTGGAGAAACGCAATGTTTCTACCCACGTGTAATCCCTACGGGATTTTTGCCTTTCGGCAATGAACAAAGACGCTAAACACATACATGCCTTGTCCTTACATACAATTTTGCCAAAATAACCTTGCAATTTCGTCCCACCTGATCAAATGCTCCCTATTTGCCTAAAATTCCAGGGTAAGCTGAACCGGGACAAAACTTTTGGGTTCGTCTTCTTCTTCCTTCTCCCGGGCAAGATTGGAAAGATAAACTCCCAGCAAACGAATGGCTTTTTCCGGAAAAGCGGGTTGATGAAGCAATTCCTGAATAACCGGGAAAATTTCCTCAAACTCAGAGACATAACGATCCAGTGTGCGACTACGGGTAGTCAGAACAAAATCATGGTATTTGATTTTCAGGGTTATGGTTCGGGCCGCATCATTGGCCTGGGAAATTCGCTCGCTTACTTTTTGGGCTAAAGGCCGCAATCTGTCCAGCATATCAACCTCCAGAGTAATGTCCTTATTAAAGGTATTTTCCGCACCTACAGATTTTCGTGGCCGATTGGGTTTTACCTCACGATCATCTATGGCTCTGACGATGCGATAAAAATGGCGGCCCATTTTCCCAAAACGATGTGCAAGTTCAGCCTCGGTCCAATTTTTCAGGTCCCCACCAGTATGAATTCCCAGCCGGTGCATTTTACCAGCAGTTACTTTTCCAATTCCATAAAACTTATCGATACTGAGTTTTTCCAAAAATGACTCAGCGCGGTCCGGGGGAATCAGAGTCAATCCATTAGGTTTATTGATATCGGAAGCAACTTTGGCTAAAAACTTATTGATGGAAATTCCTGCTGAGGCCGTAAGGTGTGTCTTGTCCCAGATTTTTGCTCTGATTTCCTGAGCAATTTTGGTGGCGGAGATCATGCCCTTTTTGTTGGTCGTGACATCGAGATAGGCTTCATCCAGGGAAAGAGGTTCTACCAGATCGGTGTATTCAAAGAAGATTTCCCGAATTTCCCGGGAAACCTGTCTGTATTGATCAAAGCGATGTCTGACAAAAATCAAATCCGGACAAAGGCGCGCCGCAGTAACGGACGGCATGGCAGACCTTACGCCAAATTTCCGCGCTTCGTAACTCGCCGCTGCCACAACTCCCCGGCTTCCCGAACCCCCTACAGCAATGGGTTTTCCCCGCAATTCAGGATGATCCCGCTGTTCTACCGAGGCGTAGAAAGCATCCATATCTACATGGATAATTTTGCGGTAATAGGTATCCTGATTGAGATTTTGTTCCATTGAGGATTCTCTTTTTTATCCAATAAATATAACGATAAAAAAGATACCTGCGCCAAGCCTAACAACCGTCCATACCAAAGAAAAGAACCAGCTCCTGATCTACTTTTTCTCCTTTGGAATTGGTAGCAGCATTCCACTTACCAGGCAGTTTGTTCATTAAATTCATTAATGACTGATCAATGGATGAGTATCCTGAGGTCGAAGTGAGTTTGACGTTTGAAATTTTTCCTTCTTTGGTAATCGTAAAGCTCACTTTGCCCGGTTCGAGGATGTTCTGATCTACGGAAATGGTTTTTTCCTTGCTATTTGTCTTGATATATCTCAGAAGAGTCTCATAGCCATCTGCAAATTGGGCTTCTTTTTCAGGGACAATCGTAATGTAATAAGTCAGATACCTGTCTGCGAGCTGTCCCGAATAGACATCTTTGATTTTATAATTGGCTTTAATGAAAATATGATTTGAATAATTGACGGATTGTAAGAGCGCCAATTGAGTCTTATTTAGCTTATCTCCTTCTCCATATTCACCTGTGCCGATTTCGTGGTCATTATCAATGATTGACACTTTCACGGATTGGTATGACTCTATTGACTGGGTTGCTTCGGAAGGAAGAATATCAATGATTGATTTGGCCCGGTGAAGGTTTTCTTTGGTAACAGTATGTCTGAATCGGGGCGCTACGCTGTAAAAGATATTCGGAATATCCATGGTTTGTTTGCCAATATTACTGATCACGCCATAATTAAAAGCAGTAGATTGGTAACAGCTTAATGCGGCTTTAGTTTTTTCATTTTTTTCCTGGCTGTCCTGACTGTAAACGGTGGCCCAAAGAGAGGTTAGAAGGATACAAATAATGAATATGCTCTTTTTCATATCTGAACTGATTAATTGATTTGTTTATGTCAAATATAAAATGGAGGAGTACTGAAATCTGCAAATAGATTGTAAAATAGTGTAAATCTTTTGTAAAAGATGTTTCATCTGCCATATCGATAAAAAAAGACACCCGACCTAAGCCAGATGCCTCCAATGTGAATAATGAACAATCTTTCCTGTGTTTTCTATGTACTTTATCTTGAGTACATAACAAAGGTGCATGGATTGTCCGAAATCCAATTGGACTATTGTTTCAAATACTTGGACTATTGTTTCACAAGGGGGAAAAGAGTAAAAACATAAGTTTTTGCTGGGCTTTTAGAGGTGCCTTTTTTGTTCATTGCCTGAAGACAAAAATCCCGTAGGGATTACACATGGGTAGAAACCTTGCGTTTCCCCTCCCCCTGTACCAGCACCTTTAAGGTGCAAAAGATGGGGTTGCTCGTCGAGCTACCCACGTTTAATCCCTACGGGATTTTGCCATTTGGCGTAAAAAAGAGGCGAAACTCATACCTACGGCTCAAAAATCGGGGAATGTGGAGGAATACCCGCATTTCTCATTTAAAAACATTAGCATTATATCTCTCATCGCCCCATTGTTTATTGAAGGTTATATTTTTCTTTTCTTCATCATACACCAACCATGGGAAAAAATCTGTTTTTGCATTCGGTTTTTTGATGAAAAAGGCAAAGAGATTTTGCTGGCGGGGAAAGAGTTTGGCAAACAGAAAATAGAAAGGTCTGGCTATTTTCAGGATAATGGTTTTTAAACTATTGTTTTTTTCCATTTCCGGAGTGCAGGGAAAAGCGGTACCATATCGATAGGCAAATTCATGCTTTAAACCCGGGGAGTATGATTTAATGGTTTTCTCCACTTCGCGCTCGGTCCAGCGGTAAATAAAATTGGGAATTTCCGTATTATTTACGCCTCCATATTTGCAATCATTATAATAAACCGCTGCATGTTCATAGACCTGCGTGAGTTCCCATTTTTCAAGGATTCTCATGACAAAAGAATCGCGAGACTCAAAAGCCAAAACGCCTTTAGAGGCAACCCGATACATTTCGGTTAAGACCTTATGTGGGGAAGAAGCATGGTGAATCGCAGCATGGATAACTGTATAATCAAAACTTTCATCCTCAAAAGAAAGGTTTTCCGCATTTTCAAAACTCCAGTTAAAGGGGTGATAAGAATCCTTGTGCATTCTTTCATCCAGGTTGGAAACCGTAACATTTGAAAATCCCAGTTCCAGGAATGTGTTTTTATCCAGTTCTCCTCCCCCGCAAATAAGAATAGAAGCGTTTTTGTCGGGAATCAACTCATCAACAACCTTTGAATAAAAATGCGATCTGACTTTGTCCATATTGTTTAACCGTAAAGCATGGGTTTATCAATAGGCCGAAATTAGGTAAAGGGTTGGATAAATACCATTATTGTAACTTTTTTATCCTCGTCAATGGCCCGGGACAGATCGCCCTGTGACAACTCATACAATTTTCAACCATATTATCATATAGACTGACCATTTCGGTTGGACTGGCTGATTGCATATTTTTCACACTTTCCAGGTAACCATTGGCAAAGGCCTTAAACTCATCTGAAGCTGCTTTTTCGGGTTCAGTAGCAC
>JAGQVA010000581.1 GCA_020438265.1 Bacteroidota bacterium | reverse complement strand
ACGCTGAAGCCTTTGAAGTTGAGGTGGTGGAGATTCGCGGACAATCTGTCGATCAAAAGAAAAAAGGTTCAGCCCTGACGATAGAATCTCTTAGCCCTCTGGCGATCAAACAAACCGCTTCGGAAAACTTCTATGATGGCCTCGGAGCCTTAAAAGGCGTGGATCTGACCAGCGCGAGTCTGGGAATCAAAGTAGTAAACACCCGAGGATTTAACAGCACTACCCCTGTCAGAATCCTTCAAACCATCGACGGAGTAGATAATGCCTCTCCAAGTGTCAATTTTGCCCTTGGTAATTTTCTGGGTTCTTCAGAACTTGACCTGCAAGGGGTGGATCTGATCGTGGGAGCAAGTTCTGCTTTTTATGGTCCCAACGCCTTTAATGGGGTAATTAAAATGGATTCCAAAGATCCCTTTCTCTCTCAGGGGTTATCCGCTTTTATTAAGATGGGAGAACGAAATATCGTTGAATCCGGGCTCAGATGGGCTCAGTCTTTTGCCAATAAAAACGGGGACGATGTTTTCGCCTATAAATTTAATATTACCTACCTGACTGCTGATGACTGGCCAGCTCAGGATTATACACCTGTAGATTCTTCCAAAGTACCTGACGATCATTATGCAGGTTTTGACGCGGTAAATATCTATGGGGATGAATACGACCCCGCTTTTGACCTGACTCGTGTAGCTCCCTGGTCTACACGGGGTATGGGTATTTTTTACAGAAATGGTTATCGGGAGGATCAACTTCTGGAATATGAAACCGATAATTATAAAGCCAATATGTCGGTCAACTTTCGATTGAAACCCGCAATGGGCGAAAAATCTCCGGAACTCATCTGGGCAAATAATTTCAGTCAGGGAAGTACGATTTTTCAGGGATCAGCACGATTTCGTCTCCTCAATGTGCGTTACCTTACCTCACGGCTGGAACTTCGCAAAAGAGATAAGTTTTTCCTCCGGGCTTATGTAACAGGCGACGATGTTGGCCAAACCTATAACCCTTACGCAACTGCACAAAAACTCAACGAATACTCCAAATCCAATGAAATCTGGGCCAGCCTGTATACCGATGCATGGTTGTCCAATTACGGTCAAAAGGCTGTCAAAATGGGCTACCCTCTTTTAAAAATTGTCAATGGACAGCCTTTTTATGATCACGAAGCCCGCAATGCTTTTTTCGCCGATCCTGAAGTAAGGGACTCTCTGGCTCTCTGGCATCTCAGGGTCATTGATATTGTCAATGCTTCCTCCGAACAGGGCACCCGTCCTTTTCTCGAACCGGGAACGCCTGAATTTCAGGAGCAATTTGACAGGATTACCTCTACACTTACTTCACAAGGTGGATCCAAATTTTTTACCAGTTCGGAAGTGTATCATGCCCAGGGAGAATATAAATTTGAACCTTCTTTTCTGGAGAATTTCCGGGTTGGCGGGAGTTTTCGCCTGTACACGCCTGATACCAAAGGGACAATTTTTGCGGATACCACAGACCGGATAACCATTACCAATCGGGAGTTTGGATTTTATGCAGGATTGGAGAAAAAGCTGCTGACAAATCGGCTGACACTTGCCCTGACAGGAAGGGTAGATAAAAACCAGAACTTCAACTGGATCAGCACACCCGCTGCTTCTATTGTATATAATCCGATCAATGACCACTATATCCGGCTTTCATTTTCATCCGCAGCACGGAACCCGACCCTTCCTGACCAGTATTTCTGGCTGGATGTAGGGCCAGCAATTTTCGCAGGTAGTGTCAACGGATTTGACAGTTTGTTGACGGTGGATTCCTTTGAAGACTACGCACTTGAACTAAAAGCCGATCGGTTAAGATATTTTGATGTAGATCCGATCCAGCCAGAAAAAGTTAAAACCTTTGAGATTGGTTATCGCAATATCTTTGGAGAAAATCTCTATCTGGACGCCAGTTATTATTATAATATTTACAATCAGTTTTTGGGTTATCGGGTAGGATTGGATGTGGATTTTAATCAAATAGGACTTCCCACCAGTGTACAGGTTTTACGGGTTTCAGCCAATGCAGAAAGCCAGGTAACCACCCAGGGATTTGCTATTGGGCTCAATTATTTCTTCAAAAAATACTTCCAGGTTTCGGGAAACTATACCTGGAATAAGTTGAATACCGCTACCGATGATGAAATTATTCCTGCTTTTAATACCCCTGAGCACAAGTTTAATGTGAGTTTTTCTGGTCGCGACGTGCCCATCCACATTGGAAAGCTCAAGATGGATCACCTGGGTTTTAATATCAACTATAAGTGGATTGAGAGTTTTCTCTTTGAAGGATCTCCTCAATTTACAGGAATTATTCCCCGATATGATTTACTGGATATTCAGGCTAATTATGAATTTCCGAAGCTGAAAACCATTCTGAAAATCGGAGCTTCAAATATTCTCAACAACCTTCACGTGGAAACTGTTGGCGGGCCTTTGATTGGAAGATTGGCTTATGTGAAGTTGAGTTATCAGCTGGACAGAAAATAAATTTCTATTTTAATGATTATTACACTGTCAATTAAGTTTCTTTACACACCTTGTGGTGTCATTCTGAGCTTGCGAAGAATCTATGTATCACGAGCGCAGCGAGTGAGATTTGTATGCATTGCTTTGATTATGAATTATCTAGCCCCATCGCTTCGCTCTGGGTGCCTAGATTCTTCGCGTAGCTCAGAATGACAATCTCACGATTGTGTTATATACAAACTTAGATTACAATGTAATCTTCACAACTTTTTATATAATTTTTACCTTAACCAATTCATTATGAATCGATTTTTTATTCTCATCATTCTCTCTTGTTTCATCCTTTCCAGTGCTTTTGCACAGGATCGATATCTGGAAGAAGTCTTCACTGACTCAGAAATTAAAGTAACCACAGATGTGCATTACGCAACCAATGCGACCATCTTTCCGCTTCTATTTCTTGGTGCTAATGAGTTTCTCCCAGAACCCTTGTTTATGGACGTCTATGAGCCAGATCCGGCTATGGATACTGTAACCAATCGTCCGGTTGTTGTCGTGGTTCATGGGGGTGATGGTCTTCCTCAAATTGTCAATAACGCCTGCTGGGGTGATAAGACCGACTCCGTTACAGTTAGCACAGCCAAAAAGCTGGCTAAAATGGGTTATGTCGCAGTAGCGCCCAACTATCGTCTGGGCTGGAATCCCCTGACTACCCGTCAGGATGCTTTCCTGGACGGCTTGGTAGACGCTGGTGTCCGAATCCAACAGGATCTTAAAGCCTGTGCGCGTTTTCTCCGCAAAACTGAAGCTGAAGATGGCAATCCTTATGGAATTCATCCTGACCAGATAGGAATCTGGGGTACAGCTTCAACTGCTGGTACTTATGCAGGTTTTGCTGCTTATATCAATGAGCTGGCAGAGGTACAAACTCCCACTTTCTTTGTAAGTGATACAAATGGAAACATTTACAATACTTTCAATGAAATGGAAGCCGGGAACCTGGAGGGAACTGTAGTAGGAACAAATGCCCTGGGTGATACGACTAATTATGTCAATACTCCTGGTTATTCTTCTGCTTTCCAACTGGCAGCTTTGGGTTCTGCGATTTCTCTTGACTCAGGTGTTTTAGATGTAGGAGAACCACCGATGATTATGTTTGGAAATCCCAAGAGTGTTGTTACCCAGTTTCCTATAGGCCCTATCCAGCTTCCAACTACGGGTCAGGTAGTAGCTTTTGTACAGCTTTCTCAGGGTATGATCATAGATGCCAATACTCACGGATTAAACGATGCCTGGTTAGGTCTTACTGACAGTTTCACCGTAGCACAGCAGGCTGACCCTAATTTTGGAGCAGTTGAAGGATGGTTACCTCTCTATGGAGATCCGGAAAATGAGTATCCCTGGGTACATTGGGACCGAGTCAACTGCCCGGTAGATAGTGCTTCAAATGCAACACTTCCTGGTTCCGACCGTGATTACGCCCTTTCTCAGATTGACACGATGGCGGGTTATTTTGGAGTGAGAGCTTGTGTTACTTTTGGGCTGGGTTGTCCTGGCGTTACCAGTATTGAAAAGCAGGTTTTGGATCAAAAGCTGGTTACCATTGCTCCGAATCCCACACTTGGCACCATTCGCATTGAAGCGGCTGAGGGTCAGTTTATGAAAGAAGTGGAAGTTTATTCTTTTGATGGAAGACTGGTTCGCACATTTTCAGCAAATGCTGCTATGATTCAAAAAGATCT
>JAGQVA010000580.1 GCA_020438265.1 Bacteroidota bacterium | reverse complement strand
TCCAGGCAGTAGATCCAAACTTCCCGGATGGATATGAGCTCAGAATCTCTACCACAACTCCTGATGTAGCAGGTTTTATGGCGAATCCAGCATTATATACCATTACAGCAGCTCCTCCAACCTGGACCAATTTTTCTGTTAACCTGGCTTCTGCAGGATACGCAAATCAGGCAATTTATCTGGCATGGAGAAATAACTCTAACGACCAGTTTATCCTGGCGATTGATAATATTGTAGTAAAAGAACTGGCTTCTGCTGACGCAACTGTTGCGAAAGCTGACTCTCTTTCTCAATACAGCAGAATTCCTTATCACCAGAATCCATCCATTAACCTGAGTGGTCGGATTGCCAACGTAGGAGGTGCGCCTGTAACCGGAGCCAAATTAATTGCAGAAGTTTTCAGAAATGGTGTTTCTGTTCACAAAGACTCATCTGCCGGTACTACTTTGGCTTCCAGTGCTTCAGCGAGTGTTTCACTGGCTCCATATATTCCTACTGATACAGGAACTTACTCTGTTTCTTACTCTGTTTCTATCAACGAAGCTGATGGAAATGCAGCGAATAATACACTTGCACCTACTTTCCCATTGATCGTTAATGACTCTGTATTTGCGAGAGATGCAGGTCCGGTAATCAACGGACTTGGTATCGGAGCAGGAACGACCGGTGAGTTAGGCTTAAACTACACAATTACCAAAACATCAGTTCTTAATTCAGTTTCCATTTTCATGGCTAATATTAATGATGTAATGGTAGGTCAACCAATCAGTGTAAAAGTTTACTTCTTCAGTAACACTCCAAATACAGAAGTAGCTGCAACTCAAACCGTAACTGTTACACAAACCGGGCCCCACTGGCTGACTATTCCTATAATGAATGGTCCATTTACTTTACCTCCGGGAACCTTTACATTTGCCATTCAGGAAGGTGATTCTTCTGTATCTATGGGGTATACTGCTGGTATTTTTACTGAGAATGCTGCATGGGTTACTTTTGATGCTACCCCTCCTGTTCCATGGACTCCGAGTGAAGACCTTGGATTTGCAGTTTCTTATATGATCCGTCCAAATTTGACTTGTGACCTTAGAGCATCTGTAACAAGTGTAACTGATAACACCTGCCCTGGAGATATGGCCGGAGCCATTGACCTTTCTGTTACAGGAGGAACGATGCCTTATACGTTTGCATGGAGCAACGGTGCTACGACTGAGGATGTATCCGGACTAGCTGTAGGTACATACACTGCAACTGTAACTGATGCAGCTGGTTGTGTAGCAAAATCTTCTGATATTGTCGTTTCAAGTACAGACTCCTTGCCTGATGGCGAAATCATGTCTAATATCACAGGTGGACAGGTTGGATTCTCTGCCAACTCTACCACTGGTACTTCTTACAGCTGGACTTTTGGTGATGGCGGAACCAGTACTTTAGAAAATCCCGTTCACACTTACTCTGCTAATGGTACTTACACCGTTACCCTGATAGTTACCAATGATTGTGGGAATTCTACTTTCTCTCAGGTAGTGGACATGCAGACTGTAGGATTGGAAGACGATATGCAGCGCAATATCACCATCGCTCCGAATCCTAACCAGGGTGTTTTCAACATTCACTTTACAGACCTGAAACTGGAAGATGCTTCCGTTGAGATTTTCTCTATGTCAGGACAAAAAGTGTATGCTGAGAAACTCGATCCGATTGTAAGCTCTTATGAGCATTCCATCAACCTTGGTGGAAAACTGGCCACAGGCGTTTACATTCTGGAGATTAGCAATGAGAATAGCAAAATCCGTAAGCGTTTTACGCTGGAATAATGAGGATTTTGATTGAATAGAATGAAGGCCGCCTTTGGGCGGCCTTTTTTGGTTTTTGGACTATGGGTTACCAGTTTCGAGCTTCGGGAAAACGGTTGAATAATTGTTGAAAACGATCCAGAGTAGCCTCTTGCCTTATTATTTCCGCCCATACAGTTGGATGTGGGCGATTGAGAAGGGCACTCCGAAGGTTATTGATTAAGTTTCTCTTTAGATCATCTAAGGGTAGGTTTTGATCAAGATTGATAAAAGGTTCGTTTTCATTGACAATTTGGTTTAGTGTAGCAAAGTCAGGAGCTTCGTGAATATTTACGATTAATTTAAGATCCCTTAACCTATCTCTCGCGGCCATTTGGCGTTGCGTTCTCAAAGCTTCCCGATCATTCAAGTGTAATACTACCTCAAGGGTATAATTGGCTTTTTGAAATTCGCATGTACCTTCATCTGGCGTTTCGAGAAACATTCCTGTTTCAAGATTTAATTGCCAATAATCAAAAGGATCCTCCAATCTAGGATTAATCATGAGTACCTCCTGCGTAGGTGGTTGGGTATTTCTGGCTACAACAAAACGGGTGCAGGAACCTGAGGGAGAGAAGACGGCAATTTGGTCCAGTTTATATCCGCTATTACAAGCTTTACAAGCCAAAAGATAGTTGTCCCATCGAAAGGCATCCTGAGGAAAAAAGGATTTGGGGAGAATATGTTCGATATCAGTAGCTTCATTTTGCTCGCAATAATTACAGATTTCGGTTCCCACGCACATGCTGATTAAAACTGCCTTTATTTCTTCAAAGGCTCTATTATTAGTCTTGTTTTTCCAAATCCTAATGGCACTGGCAGCTTTTCCAGCAAAATTAGTTTCCTGATCAACCTCTGCCTGTAAGTCTGCCAGGGTATCTTGTGTTCGTTGGCTGATAGGGTTAGAGGTCAGAAATAGCATCAGTAGAAAAGATTTTTTGTAGCTGGAGACGGCGTTGGTTTTGTTCTTTGGTTATTTGATTGTAAGCATATAGTTTGTCTAGCTTCGCATATTCTTTTAGCAGATCGGTGGACTCTTGGGCTCTTCCTATCTGCCCTCCAAACGCTTCTGTGCTATAAGCATCCAGGATATTGCCAAAAATCAGGCGTTGGAGTTTGGTACCAGTTAGTTTTTCGCTTTCCTTCCCTGAAGCGGGTGCAGCCAATTGCCATACACTACCTTTTATTTTGCCATTTTCATCGATACATCCACGGCAAATCAAAGGGCTGTGGGTAGTGACAATAAATTGAATATTAGGGAAATAGCGGGTAAACCATTTTCCGATACGCGTTTGCCAGGTGGGATGTAAATGGGTATCTACTTCATCAATAAAGACTACGCCGGGAATATCGATGATAGGTTTTCCTGTTTCTGACGGAGAGAAAACCCGTTGTGGGCCATGGACAACAATCATCTGGCGGATCAGTTCAAATATCATACTCAAAACTGAGCGATAGCCATCGCTGAGTTCGGTAATAGAAATCGAGTATTGATTCCCATCGATAAACAAAGGTTTTTTATCGCTGCCGATCCTTTTGAATTGAGTTTGGTGAGGGAGAAGATTACTTTGGTTAATAAAATTTCTAAAACTATTGAAGAGGTATTCTGCTTCTGGTTGGTAAGCACTGCCACCTTCTTCCACTAAATGATCTGGTTTTTCTTCTTTTTCCTTGAGTTTTTCGTAGTCCAGTTCTTTGAGCCAGTCCAATGCTTTAGTCAGCGCCAGGCCTTCGTTAAACAAGGAAAAAAGTGGGGCGGCCTGTGGGGCAGACTCATAAATATTCAGGAGATCATTATCGCCACCAGTAAATCGTCTCATGGGGCCAAATCCAGCGTAAAACCATTTCTGATTGTTGAGCCATCCATGCTCCTTGAATTGAGATAATAGGCTTTCATCGGGAAGGATAAGACCGCGCTGATCGATTTCAGAACTTGCCCTGAGTTTTTTGTTTCCTTTTTCGCTAGCAACTTCTATTTCAATTTTACCAAGCTTTGAACCGCGCCTGATCCATTCCCTCATATTTATACGAAGGCTCTTTGCTTCAATCGGGCCAATAATACCAAGGGCCATTGCTCTGAGCAAGGTAGATTTTCCACTCCCATTATCTCCAATCAGCACATGCCAACCAGCTTCTTCTCCTCTGGAAAATTCTATCGTGAAGTCAGAAAAAGACCTAATATTTTGAATATGAACTTTATGAATGTACATCAACAACTCCGTTTAGTTTGCTTATTTGCAAGATTAAAATCAAGCCCTCCTTTTCTCAAAAATAGTGATTTTTCGTAGATTTTGAGTATAAAAAGCTAATCCCCCAACCCAGCCATCCGAAACCGCTCTATCGCCGCCGGGCGGTGTTCGTTTCTAAAAATTTCCTCCACCTTCGCTATGATTCCCGGATTTTCATCAGCCACATTATTCG
>JAGQVA010000579.1 GCA_020438265.1 Bacteroidota bacterium | reverse complement strand
CGGTTCCTTCACGACAGGGCGTACACTGTCCACAGGATTCGTGGTCATAGAATTTCGCGATACGAATCAGGAATTTAACGATATCGGTATCCTCATCAAGTATACACATTCCACCCGTTCCAACGAAAGTGCCAACGGTCTTCAAAGAGTCAGCATCCATTGTGATGCCTTCAATCATCTCCGCAGTCAAAATCGGCACAGAAGATCCTCCTGGCACTACTGCCTTTAGTTTTTTACCGCCTCTGATTCCACCGGCGACTTTATAAATCAGGTCTGTCATTAACATACCTGACGGATATTCATACATACCAGGACGGTTTACGTGTCCGGCGATTCCGTAGAGCATAGGGCCAGGGAAGGTTGGGCAACCAATTTTGCCGTACCAGTCGGCACTGTTTTTAATCACCAAAGGTACATGAGAAAGGGTCTCAATATTATTGATGGTTGTAGGTTTCCCCCAAAGTCCAAACTGAGCCGGGAATGGCGGTTTGGAGCGTGGATAAGGTCTTTTTCCTTCCAGGGATTCCATTAAAGAAGTTTCTTCCCCACAAATATAAGCGCCAGCACCTTTATGGATAAAAATGTCAATATTCTCACCAGAACCCATAATATTTTTCCCCGCATATCCCTTCGCATAAGCCTGATCAACCGCAGCCTGGAGCATGTCAATCCAATCCGCATATTCCCCTCTGATATAGACGTAAGCCGCATCCATTTCCATGGCATAGCAGGCAATCAAAGCTCCTTCAATGAAAAGATGAGGATTATATTCGAAGATACGGCGGTCTTTATGAGTACCTGGTTCAGATTCATCACCATTACAGGCCAAGTAACGAGGCACTCCTTCTTTTTTGGGAGGCATAAAAGACCATTTCAGGCCAGCGTTAAAACCAGCTCCTCCTCTACCCCGGATATTCGCTTTTTTTACTTCATCCACAACGGCTTTACGGTCCCACTTCGAGTCAGTCAAAACCTCTTTAAGTGTTTTATAGCCATCCGCTTTATCTTCATAAACCTTAATATCATGAAGATTCGGAATATCGGGTAAGAGTATCTTCTTGTAGGTTCTCCAGTTTTCCATAAATTATGTACCGGGTAAGTTAATTCGATTTTCTGTATTACAGATTGCGCTGTGAAGATAAGGTTTTTTTATGATACATCAACCTTTGTTTGTTCATGCATGCGCAGGAATTTTGATTGAAAGATCAAAACTACAATAATTCCAGAAAAAATGGCGGTATCTGCGATATTAAAAATAGGCGAAACCATATTATTTCCTGTTATATCGAAGTAAAGCATGTCCACAACCTTTCCGTGAAACAATCCTCCATCATACACATTAATAGGAGAAAAAATCAGTCCGTAGAAAGTGCGGTCAATAATATTGCCCAGAGCTCCGCCAAAAATTAAGGCGATATAAAAAGGAAGTGGTGAACGGTGGCGGGCAAAGCGAAAGAGTATATATCCTAACCCGATTACCGCACAAATTGAGAATAGAGAAAGAATAATTTTGCCCGTTTCGGGAGCTATCGAGATATTTACTTTAGCCAGGATTTCTGAAAATTCGAGACCAAAAGCAAATCCATTGTTCTCCTCAAATCTGAGTTTAAAAAAACTTCCAATAACCCTGACCTCTTCTCCCAGATACATGTTTATTTTAACCATGATCTTGAGAAGCTGGTCAAAAAAAATAACTACAAAAGCGGTAAAAAAATGCTTAAGGTAAGCCATATTATTCATCTGAAGGCTTTGCCAAAGGCGTTTCTTTTGTTTCTTCTTCTATTTGATTGACATTCTCCAAGGTGGCAGAAAAATCAGTCTCTGTTACCTGACTGTCCACGGAAGAAGTTTTATCAAGATTGGTAGCCGCTGGTTTTCGGGCGTCTTCATCCATTTTGAAAAACTTCCCCTGGAAAACCAAAACAACCACGATTCCAATCGAAATGGCTGCATCAGCAATATTAAAAATCGGCCATAAAGCCGTGTATTCACCTCCCCAAACAGGAATCCATTCAGGAAGTACCCCTCTCCAAAGATCAATATAAAACATATCGACCACTCTACCATGAAACAGGCCACCTGAATAGTCATTTTGACTGGCAAAAAAGACCCCATAGAAGGTGCGGTCAATGATATTACCAAGCGCACCTCCAAAAATCATCGCGACAAAATACGGAAGAGGGGATTTGTGGGTAGCCAGCTTAAAAAGTACATATCCAATAGCAATCACTGCAATGATAGAAAAAACCGACAAAATGAGTTTCCCGGTTTCTTCCGACATATCACCGCCCATTCCCCTGATCATATTGGAAATGGTAAAACCGAAAGCAGCTCCATTATTCTCGATAAAATACAGTTTAAAAAAATTACCAAGTATTTTGATCTGACCAGCTTGTCCCATCACCATATTGAGTTTGACGATAATTTTGACAATCTGGTCCAGAGCAATAATGCCCAGGGCAATCAGGAAATATTTACGAGCTTGCTTCAAGGGTTAATCTGCTATTAAAAATCAGGATTGATGGTTATCAGGACGCTTATTTTTTGCGTCAACAGTAGTGGTAGCGTGAGGTACAACCCGCAGCCGTTCTTTAGGAATAAGATCTCCGGAAATACGGCAAATTCCATAAGAGCCATTCTCAATACGAATCATTGCTTTTTCAAGCTTATCCATGAATTTTGCCTGACGAGACATCAGAATCTCGACTTGCTCTTTTTCCCGGCTTTCGTTTCCGTATTCGGTGAAATTAAAACTGTCAGCAGAATTGCCACTAAACTCTTTCAGGTTATCTGCCAGTCTTTTATACTCTTTCCTGGCGTCCACCAGCTTCTGATCAATAATCTGACGGAATTCATCTAACTCGGTCTTGCTGTAGAATTTTTTCTCACTACTTTTTTCCATACAAATTCTCTTTAGGTTAACATAAACGTAGGAAAGGATTACTTTTGGGACCAGTATCCTTTCTTTTGTGCTTCATTTATTTTTCATTATATCTAATAAACTTCCGGTAAACTACCCCTTCCTTTCTATATAAATATTCCCCTCAAATCCATTTATTTCTACTTCTTCTCCTCTATCCAGCCCCTCTTTTACCGAAAGATTATCAGCAAGTGTTTCACTGCAAATATATTTCGCATGCTCTTTCAGCGCTTCATTCCAGTAGTCATTCGCCGAAACTTCAATCAAAATACGGTCTGTCAATTCGAGATCCTTACTTTTACGCTGGTTTTGGATACGATTCACAAACTCTCTTGCAATACCCAATTTTTCCAATTCATCCGTAATTGTGATATCCAGCGCAACTGTATATCCATCATCGGAAGCTACTGCCCATCCGGGAATATCTTCACTTTGAATTTCTACATCAGTAAGTTCCAGGTCGAAGGAGCCAGATGATAATTCAAGTTTCGCGGTGCCGTTCTGTTCAAGATTCTGAATATCTTCCTGTGAAAAAGCAGCCAATTTGCCCGCAATTTCTTTCATTAATGGCCCGACTTTAGGCCCCAATGCTCTGAAATTGGGTTTGATCTTTTTAACAAGAATTGAATTATCCTCAGTAATATATTCAAAATTACGGATATTCACCTCATTCATAACGAGATCATGCACTTTTGATAGCTCTTTGCGCATATTATCATCCAAAATCGCAACCATTGCCTTTTCAAGTGGTTGCCTTACTTTGATTTTGGCTTTTCTCCTTACACTGTTCAAAAGCGAGGTTATCTTACGTGCCATTTCCATCCTCTTCTCACTCATCTCGTCAATCAACGAAGAATCATATTCGGGGAAATCGGCTAAATGAACACTTTCTGCTTTTTCTCCCTGAGTTAAATCACAGTATAATCTTTCAGAGAAAAACGGAGCTACCGGGCTCATAAGCACCGCAACTGCTTCCATACACTCATAAAGCGTCTGAAAAGCGGCTCTGTCTCCATCCCAAAAACGAGAACGGGAAAGCCTTACGTACCAGTTGGAAAGTTGCTCTGTAACAAAATAATCAATCGCTCTCACAGATCGGGTCGGCTCATAATCATCCATATATTCTCCCACATGCTTAATGAGTGAATTCAGGACAGAAATGATCCACTGATCCAGTTCCGTACGTTCAGCTACCGGTATTTTTTCCCCATAATCAAAATCCTCAATATTCGCGTAAAGCGCAAAGAGATTATAGGTATTATAAAGCGTGCCTAAAAACTTGCGCTGCACTTCCTGCACGCCAGCAATATCAAACTTGAGGTTGTCCCAGGGCTGTGCAT
>JAGQVA010000056.1 GCA_020438265.1 Bacteroidota bacterium | reverse complement strand
CATTGTTGATTTTCTACCCAGGTGATTTGATCCGGTTGGGTTAGTAAATTCGTCAGGAGACTATTTCCCTCCAATTTCCCTTTCAGAGCTTCGGATGTCTGGCGGAGAAAAAGGTGAAATGGAATCCTGTTTTCTCTGAGAAGCTGACTGAATCCGGCAATGTGATTGGAATTTCTGCCTCCAATTAATGAAACCCGTTCATATTTTTCTTTTTTCAGGAAAGGGATCAACGATGCATATTTACGTTTTTTACAGCCTGATATCCCAAAACCAGATTCATCTTCCCTTTTTACAAAAACCTGACAATCGGAATGAGCAAATGTTGGCAGCAAATGGATACGGGACTGGAACAGCAAATCCTGATCACATATTGAAAAAACCTGATCCCAAAGCATTTTGATTTTCAAAATTCTCCCTTTTTGAAGCTTATTTAACTCAATTCGTTAGCAAAGTTATATAATTCGCCCATAGAATTGGTAGCCTATACCGATTTTACCTATCTTTGACGAGCACATATTGCACTAAACTTTATGACATTAATTTCCTCAATCTCCGGCATACGAGGCACAATTGGTGGCTCTATTGGTTCTAACCTTACACCTGTTGATATCGTTCATTTTGCTTCGGCCTTCGGGACGTGGCTTACCTTGAAAACCAATTCCCGAACGGTAGTAATTGGCCGCGACGCTCGTCCTTCTGGCGAAATGGTCTATCAGATTGTTTCCGGGACATTAGTAGGACTGGGACTTAAAGTGATTGATCTGGGGATTTCCACCACGCCCACAGTTGAAATGGCTGTACCGGAATTAAAAGCCGCCGGAGGAATTATTCTGACTGCTTCACATAATCCGGTTGATTGGAATGCACTCAAATTGCTCAATTATCGTGGGGAGTTTGTGACGAAAAAAGATGGGCTGGAAATTCTGGAAATTCTTACGAATAAATATTACCGGTTTAGTGAGGTCAAAGACCTGGGATTGATCGTTCAGGATGATAGTTTCCTGGATTTTCATATTAAAGAAATTCTGAATTTAAAACTGGTCGATCGGTACGCAATTAAGAGATCCAAACTTAAGGTGGTTGTAGATGGAGTGAATAGCAGTGGAGGAATTGCCGTTCCCGAGCTCCTGAAAGCCCTGGGAGTAAATGATATCATCAAGCTTAATTGCCAGCCAAATGGATGGTTTAGCCATAATCCGGAACCTTTGGCCCAGCACCTGACCGAAATTTGCGATATGGTAAAGGACACTGGTGCTGACCTGGGAATTGTTGTGGACCCGGATGTGGATCGCCTGGTGTTTATTGATAATGAAGGGAAAATGTTTGGCGAAGAATATACGCTGGTAGCCATTGCTGACTATATTCTGAGCTACAAAAAGAGTGCAGTTGTTTCTAATCTTTCTTCCAGTCGGGCTTTGAAAGATGTGGCCGAAAAACATGGTTGCAGGTATCATGCAGCCGCAGTAGGGGAGGTAAATGTGGTGGAAATTATGAAAAGAACTGATGCTTTGATTGGTGGAGAGGGAAATGGAGGAATTATTTATCCTCAGCTTCACTATGGTCGTGATGCCCTGGTAGGAATCGCGCTGTTTCTTTCACATCTGGTCAAAAGCAATAAAACCTGTGCTGAGTTAAGGGCCCAATACCCTGACTATTACATGGCTAAAAAGAAAATCCAGTTGATTGAAGGAATTAATGTAGAGCGAATTCTGGAGGATTTCAGGAAAAAACATCAAAGCGAAAATATCACTGATATTGACGGTATCAAGATCGATTTTGATGATTCCTGGGTTCATTTAAGACGTTCCAATACTGAGCCGATTGTAAGAATTTACACCGAGGCAAAAACGCAGGAAGAAGCCGATCAATTAGCTGATAAGGTGATTGACGAGCTGAAATCTCTTGCGTAAGAGAGTGAATGTATGACTAATAGAATCTATCTCGACAATGCTGCTTCCTCTCCCATGGACCCAGAGGTCTTTGAAGAAATGAAGCCTTTTTTCCTCGAGCATTTTGGCAATCCCTCATCCATTCACCAGAATGGTCGCTTTTTGCGCAATGCTATTGAGCAGGCCCGTCGTAAAATCAGCCAGATTTTACACGTATCGCCTTCCGAGATTTATTTTACCAGCGGAGGGACTGAAGCTGATAATCTGGCTATTACAGGAGTGGTCAAAGGATATGGCATTACTCACATTGTTTCTACCAGCATTGAGCATCATGCTGTGACGCACACTGTCGAAAGATTGGAAAGAGAAGGAATCGTCACGGTAACCTGGCTGGATGTGGACTCAAAAGGTAATATTGACCTGGTACAACTGCGAAATGTGCTTTCGCAAAACCCCCGGTCTCTCGTTACCCTGATGCACGCCAATAATGAAATTGGTACTTTATATGACATAAAAGCCATAGGTGAAATTTGCAAGGAATTTGATGCACTGTTTCACTCAGACACAGTCCAGTCTATTGGAAAAGAAGAAATTGACCTCAGTCAGATTCATGTCCATTTCATCAATGCTTCTGCTCATAAATTTTACGGTCCAAAGGGAACCGGCTTTATTTTCGTTAGAAAAGGGATCAAAATTCCCGCTTTAATTGAAGGAGGAAGCCAGGAAAGGAATCTCCGTGCCGGAACAGAAAATCCTGCTTCTATTACTGGTATGGCTTTTGCCCTTGAAAAATGTTACCATAATCTGGAAGAGAAAACCCGGAGGATGTGGGATTTGAAAAATTATATGATGCAGCGTTTGCAGGCCGAGGTCCCTGGTGTGTCATTCAACGGGGAAACGGAGAGAGGTAAATCCATTTGTACTGTTTTAAATACGGTTTTCCCATTTGGTGAAGAAGACGCAATGTTGTTGTTTAATCTCGATCTGGCTGGTATTGCTGTTTCCGGTGGTTCTGCCTGTAATTCCGGTGCCAATATGGGCTCTCATGTGTTGAGAGGAATTGGAGCTTCTAAAGAGGCTTTGATCAACTCGGTGAGGTTTTCCTTCGGGATGGAAAATACCCGGGAAGAAATTGATTATGTGGTGGAAAAACTCAAGGAACTGGCTCCCACTCAAATAGTTCGGTAGAAATCCACTATTTTTTCTATCAATTCGTTATTCTTCCAACTAACTGGCTCATTCTGCTTTTTATTCTCCTGTTGTGATTGTTTAGGTTTTAGATTAAAAAGAAAAAACCAATTGTTTGTTGCAGATTGATGGAGGAACAAAAAGTAGCCATTTATCTCGATTTCGAGAATCTTGCGATATCAGCGGAAACCATTTATCCTTCTCAGGACCGCCCGCTGGCCTTGCAGCCCCTGGTAGACTACGCTACAACCAAGGGGGCAATCCTTATTAAAAAAGCTTACGCTGACTGGTCAAAAGAAATTTTTGCCCAATACCAAACCATGCTCATGGAGCAGGGATTTGAATTGATTCATTTACCTGAAACTAATCTTCAGGGGAAAAATGGATCTGATGTGCGGCTGGCCGTGGATGTGATGGAGTTTGTCGAATTATTCCCTGGTATTGATACCTTATTGATCGGATCAGGGGATACGGATTTTATTCCTCTTATTCAGAGATTGAGGTCAAGAGGAAAAAGAGTCGTGATCGTTGGTTTTGAGCATAGCGTGGGGAAACTGGTTAAAAGGAATTCATCGGAGTTTAAATCGCTCGAAGAAATTATTGGTAAACCTGAAGAAGAATCTCCCTTTTCAGATTTATCTGATGATATCGATGTGTCCTATGGACGGAATCTTTTGTTGAGATATATTCGGAGTAAAAATGATGATATCCCCATTCTGATGTCTCAGCTTAAGCAGCAATTGCTTCGTCTGGACCCTTCCTTTTCTGAGAAAGAATTGGGCTTTGGTTCCTTTAAGCAATTTGTTGATTCGCTGGTTGGAGATATTGTCATAAAAATTGACGCTGATAGTAACGGACTTCCATTGGTCCATTTGATAGATGTCCCTGAATCTTCTGAAAAAGAGGGAGTTTCCAATAAGGAAATTGCGCTTCAGTTTCTTTCTAAAAAACTTCGATATCAGAATAATCCGAAAAAGAGACTGAAAATTTCACATGTTCTTTTAGACAAATTAAAGGACGATACATCAATGTCGATGAGTGAAATGTTTGAATTTGTCAGTGAAAATTTCAATCGAAAGATTCCCAAAACTGACATCAAAAAATATATCAATACCCTGTTTACCGGTGGTGCTTTTAAGCCGGTAGAGAAAAAAATAAACGGGCCATTATTATCACGACCTTTCCAAATACACGACTCAGTGAAAAATCCGGAGTCTCTGGACCAAATTTATATTCGCAGAGTGAGCGAAATTCTGCAAAGTCGCTATACAGAATTGGGTTCTCATGAGATTCTCGAATTATTGATTTAAAAACCTTTCGTTCATACACCAAAAATGTCAGTTGAGGAATAATCCTGAACGGTCAATTTAAGTATTTTATATATTGAGTTCACTTGTCAGATAATCCAGGGTCTTGAATATCCTTTCGTGCCGTTTTTCCTTGAATTCTGAAGACCGCCCGTTATGTTACTGCCGATAAAAGAGACTCAACCCACTAACACACCTGGCTCTAAAAAGAAAAGAAAATCAGTTATCGATCCAAAGGAAGGTAGCTTAGCTTCGTCTGCAACTTTGCAGAAGACCAATATTCATATGGAAATACCGGAAGAAAATATGAATAAGGGGGCTTCCTCTAATCCCCCCTCAATCAAAGTCCCTTCTAAAAAGTCATTGATTCGTACCCGAAAAGATTCCGCTCGCAAAGCGCTGGAAGAAAACAAATGGGAATGTGGAAGATGTGGCGGGAAAAATGATCCGGGATCATTTTCATGCCATTCCTGTGACGGGAGACTTCCGATGATCCTTCTTTTTAAAGCTAATCGCAAAAATATTATTCTGGGAGAACCCATTCGCCTGAGTTGGGAAGTTTTGGACTCTTTGTCTGTTACCATTAATCCTGGTAATGAGATGTTAGAGGATAAAGGAGTGCTGGATGTGTATGCAGATGAAAGCATGGAATATGTGCTTGAGGCGTCGAATGAAATTGGTTCTCGTCAGCTGACCATACAGGTTAGTCTGGCTGCCCCCAGGATTCTGGATTTCAGAGCTACAGATCCGACAGTTGTGATTGACTATCCTACCATTTTGCAGTGGGAAGTCGAAAACGGTGCTGAATTAACCATAAATATGGATATTGGAGATGTTTCGGGTCGGAGTTTTACAGAAGCGTATCTGAAAAAGCCCGGAACCTGTACCTTGACGGCAACCAATAAATCAGGAGTAGATACTGCTGAGATAGAACTGTTTCAGAACCCTCCGGAAATCACTTCTTTTTTTGCTTTAAATAATACGATTAAAGTTGGAGAGCCCAATACACTGACCTGGGAGGTCTCTAATGCTGAAAAGATCATGCTGGAACCTCTTGGAAAAGATGTTACCGGCACCACTCATATAGATGTTTTTCCTGACCGCACTACGGTATATACCCTGAAAGTCAGCAATGATTCAGGAGAAGTTGCGGAACAGGTAACGCTGAAGCTTCCCCCGCCCCGTATCGTTCATTTCATGGGCAATAAATCCCTTTCAACGGAAGGGGAACCCATTGAACTCTCCTGGGAAGTTGAAAATGCTTATCGCATAGAAATTGATAATGAAATCGGAGAGGTTGAACCGACTGGAAAAGTGAAAGTAAAACCGGTTCAGGCTTATACATATTTTACACTCAGAGCCATTGGGTATTCAGGTGAAGATGCTCAAACCTTTCAGCTGACCCGATTTCCGATACCTTTAGAAGAATCATTTATTCCTGTTTCATCAGTAATATCTGCAAAAATGGATTTTAACGAAAAACAACTTCAGGATTCCCTTTCCGAAATAGAAAGACTCGAAAAAGAACTGGCACAAAAAAACCGACAGGCACAGAAAGCCAGCAGGGAAATGCGAATCAAACGTGCTCAGGAGATGAAACTCTCTGACGATATGCTCTCCCTGGAAAAGGCAAGCATGAGAACCGAAATTCAGAATATTATAAGAAAGTTTAAAAATATTTTCCGGTCCCGGTAAGGACTGGCATCATTATAAATCTCAAAAACCATTTAATTGACGTCGAAATGGACAATTATTCAAACTATATAGATAACAGTGCCTACGATGATGAGGTGGAACCAATCAGCGGAGTAAAGAGGTTTTTCTTCGCTTGTGCAGGTTCTTATATGAAGATCCTGGAGGCATGTCCTTCTGAACATACCAAATATGTCGGAATTGGCGCCACCATTTTTCTTACTGCCTGTATGGCTGTTATCTCAGGTTCCTTTGCTATTTATTCTCTGATTCAAAACCGCATTATAGCGTTCTTTTTTGGGTTACTTTGGGGAGCGATGATTTTCAACCTTGACCGTTATATTGTTTCCAGTATTCGCAAAGAGGGAAAAACATGGCATGAATTGGGCCTGGCTCTCCCCCGTCTGATTCTGGCAGTTCTGATTTCTGTCGTTATTACCAAGCCGATCGAGGTGGAATTGTTTAGCAATCAGATCAATTCAGAAATGTTTCACTATACCACTCAGTTGGAAAAAGAAGCAGAAATGCAATTAGATGACCGGCTGGGACTGGATTCTATTCGTGTCAAATTACAGACGATTGATAGTGTGAGAATGGAATACAAAAAATTAAAAGAAGGAAAACCTACCTCTTTTGATTTTGGAGAAGTTTCCGCTGAATACAAAACCTCTAAAACGACTTATGACAGTCTTGTAAATGTATACACCCCACGAATCAAAGCAAATGAGGCACGCCGGAATTATCTCTGGAATAAATACGCCACCAAAGTATTTGCTGATGACGGAAGTGGTGAAAAGAAGTTTGTTCGCTGGGATTTCCCTCAAAAATGGCAGGAAACAAGTAATCAATTGTATAAAATCAATAAAAGACTCCAGGAAGAAATTGATGAACAGGCTGAAATTGTCAAAAAGCTGGAAGGTGAGCGAAGAGGTGCCAGAGAGGCATTTGCGCAGGGTATCGATGAGGAATTAAAACTGTTGCAGGTTCAGCGCGATGAATTGGTCCTGGCTAAAGATGAAAAAGAGGCTATCAGAAAATCTCAGATTGGTCCGGCTCTGGAAAAAGCCAGAAAATATGGAATTGGTTTTCCTGCCAAAATTCAGGTGCTGGAAAAAATGAAAGAAGATGATTCTTCAATCTGGTGGATGAGTAACCTGATTGTTCTCCTTTTCATTCTGCTGGAAACTTCTCCTGTTTTTGTAAAATTAATTACTAAAAGAGGTCCCTATGATTATCTGTTAAGCAGAATTGAACACCATAAAAAAGTGGAATCACTGAGATATATTTCTGATATGAATTACGATCTCAATGCAACCATGCAGCTTCAATCCCGCAAACAGATGCTCAATGGCACAAACGGTACACATCAGGGAGAAGAAGTATTTTCTGAAAATTAATCACTCGACATATAACAAATGGTATGATGAGATGAGGCGCACTTATGGTGCGCCTTTTTTTGTCGGGAAACAATTTTACCGAAAGATCAGGATGACTATTTCATAAATCCTGATTATTTTGTTTTGACATAAAAGGATTGTAATGAAGAAAAAACTACGGAGTACAGAATGGTTTGGAAAAACCGACAAAATGGGATTCATTTATCGGAGCTGGATGCGAAATCAGGGAATTCCTGACCATGAATTTGATGGTCGTCCCGTTATCGGGATTTGTAATACCTGGTCAGAACTCACCCCTTGTAATGCGCATTTCCGCGAATTAGCGGAAGCGGTAAAGCGCGGCGTATTGGAAGCCGGGGGATTTCCGCTGGAATTTCCGGTAACTTCCCTGGGAGAAACGATGATGCGCCCTACTGCGATGCTGTTTCGCAATCTGGCGAGTATGGATACAGAAGAATCCATTCGCGCCAATCCCCTGGATGGAGTTGTGCTGCTTGTGGGCTGTGATAAGACGACTCCTTCTACCCTCATGGGAGCTGCGAGTGTCAATCTGCCTACCATTATCGTATCCGGTGGTCCCATGCTCAATGGAAAATATCGGGGGGAAGACATTGGTTCGGGAACGATGGTCTGGAAATTTAGCGAGGATCTTCGGGCCGGGAAAATGTCGCCGAAGGAATTTGCTATTGCAGAAGCCTGTATGTCCCGTAGCCGTGGACATTGTATGACAATGGGTACTGCCTCTACAATGGCTTGTATGGTGGAATCTCTGGGAATGTCTCTGCCCGAAAATGCAGCTATTCCCGCTGCTGATTCTCGTCGGAAGGTTGCGGCACACATGTCAGGGCAACGTATCGTCGAAATGGTTCATGAAGATCTGAAAATCTCCGATATTCTTACCCGAAAAGCTTTTGAAAATGCAATTAAGGTAAATGCAGCCGTTGGTGGTTCTACCAATTTCATTATTCACTTACTGGCAATTGCCGGTCGGGTAGGTGTAGACTTAAACCTGGATGATTTTGATCAACTGGGTAGCCGTATTCCATTCTTACTCAACCTGATGCCTTCCGGAAAATATTTGATGGAGGATTTTTACTATGCTGGTGGCCTTCCTGTGGTCATTAAGGAATTGAAAGACCATTTGCATAATGATGCTTTGACTGTGAATGGAAAGACGATTGGTGAAAATGTCGCAGACGCAGAGTGTTTTAACCGCGATGTGATTGCCTCAATTGATAATCCTATTCTGGCCGAGGGCGGAATTACCGTTGTAAAAGGAAATTTATGTGAAAACGGAGCGGTCATTAAACCTTCAGCAGCAACACCAGAACTCATGCAGCATCGCGGTAGGGCCGTAGTTTTTGAAAGTAATGAAGATTATCATCATCGGATCGATGATCCTGACCTGGATATTGATGAAACCTGTATCATGGTTTTGAAAAATGTCGGCCCAAAAGGGTATCCGGGCATGCCGGAAGTTGGAAACATGGGAATGCCTAAAAAACTTCTCGAAAAAGGGGTGAGAGATATGGTGAGAATTTCTGATGGAAGAATGAGTGGAACCGCTTATGGAACAGTTTTTCTACATGTTTCCCCGGAATCAGCGATTGGAGGTACCTTAGCTTTGGTAGAAAATGGAGATATGATTGAAGTGGACGTCAAAAACCGTCGTTTGCATCTGGATGTGTCGGATGAAGAATTGGCTCGTCGCAGGGCAGCCTGGAAACCAGCAGTGGATGATACGGTTCGAGGTTACGTCAAAATGTATGTAGACCACGTCAATCAGGCGGATAAAGGAGCAGACCTGGATTTTCTGGTAGGAAAGACGGGTTCGGCAGTGCCGAAGGATAATCATTAATCACAAAAAGAAAAAGGACTAATCAGTTAGTCCTTTTTCTTTTTATTAAGCTCTGTCATTGTCTTGCCCAACCCAATCGTGACAAAAGAAAGAATCCCTTCCACACACTGATCCAAAAGGTCAGGAATATCAATAAACTCATCATCGGTGAAGTCAGAAAGCACATAATCAACCTGTCTGCCTCTGGAAAAATTATCTCCAACTCCAAACCGAAGACGTGGATACTCATTGGTTCCCAGTACTTCTTCGATATTTTTGAGTCCATTGTGGCCACCGGCAGAGCCTTTGCCACGCAATCTCATACGTCCAAAAGGAAGAGCAATATCATCCGTAATGACCATGATATTATCTATTGGAATATCATGCTTCTTCATGTGGAAACGCACGGCTTTCCCACTAAGGTTCATATAGGTTGTGGGGAGAATTATATGCAATTGACGACCTTTATATTTACCTAATGCATAATAGGCATGACGATCCAATTCTGGAGTCACATTCAGTTTTTCGCACAGGCGATGGGCAGCCATAAAACCTATATTATGACGGGTGTCCCGGTATTCCGAACCAATATTTCCTAAGCCGACGATAAGATATTTCATAGAAACGAGGAAAACCAACCCCGGAAAACCGGGATTGGTTTATGTATTTTCAAATAAGATTTGATATCAGATTTATTATTCTCCAGCAGCAGCCTTGGCAGCACCAGCACTACGAAGAGCACGTGGAATTTCAACACTGGCTACACCTGTAGAAGCATTGGTTACGATTTCCAGACCCTGGATATTAGCATCAACAATTTTGATGGTCTGACCCAGATCGAGTTGAGAAACGTTGATTTCCACTTTCTCAGGAAGTTGAGAAGGAATTCCTTTTACCTTGATTCTACGCAGTTTAGTAACCAGTTTACCACCTTTGGAAACACCTACCGGAGACCCAACGAGGTTGACAGGAAGAGTCAGTACAACTGGCTTTTCATCAGTTACCTGTAGAAAATCAACGTGAAGGATTTTTTCAGTTACAGGATGATACTGAGCCTCTCTGATAATTGCATTGGAAGCCTTACCATCCACATTCAATTTGATAATGTAAGTATCTCTTGCAAAGAGGATAGGCTGCAATTCTTTATAATCTACATAAATATGAGTAGCCTCGCTGTTATTATACAAAACAGCAGGAACTTGTCCTGAATTTCTAAGGGCTTTATTTTCTTTCTTCCCAACTGTCTCACGCGCTTGCGCTTGTAGCTCCGTCGTTTTCATTTTCTTTAGTTTTTATAAAAAAAGTGAACTAATCGATTCGTAATTATGTATTTTTCTGAATGCCTTGGCAAAAACCGGGGCAACACTGATCACTTTCAAGTTTGGTAATTCCTGCTTCACTGGAATGGTATCTGTAACTACCAATTCCTCAAGTTTGGAATTAGCTATTCTGTCATAGGCCGGACCGGATAAAATAGGATGAGTTGCAACTGCCCGTACGGATAATGCTCCCCGCTCCATCAATAAATCAGCCGCCTTACATAAAGTTCCCGCCGTATCTACCAGATCATCAATCAGAACAATATTTCTGCCAACCGGATCGCCAATAACTTCCATAGAAGCCACTTCATTGGGCCGAACACGATGCTTGTCTACGATAAGTAATTCCGCATCCAGAAATTGGGAGTAAGCCCTTGCTCTGGCAGACCCTCCGATATCTGGCGAAGCGATGCACAGATTATCCAGTTTTAACCCTTTTAAATAGGGTACAAATACTACTGATGCATAAAGATGATCCAGTGGAATGTCAAAGAATCCCTGAATTTGCCCGGCGTGCAAATCCATGGTTACAACTCTGTCCGCCCCGGCAGAGGTTAGCGTATTGGCCATTAATTTAGCGCCCACGGAAACCCTGGACTTAAACTTTCTATCCTGCCTTGCATAACCAAAATAAGGAATGACTACTATTACCTGATTGGCGGATGCCCGTTTGGCTGCATCAATCAGCAAAAGCAATTCCATGATATTGTCGGCTGGAGCAAAGGTGGATTGAACGATGAAAATATCTGACCCGCGAATGGACTCCTCGTAATATACCTGCATTTCCCCATCACTGAACTTGAGAAGTTCAATTTCACCAAGAGGAGAGCCAAAGAAATCACATATTTTCTCTGCTAAATATCGGGACGCTGAACCCGAAAATATTTTGATCGGAGATGACATAGAGCTGTGTTGTCCCGGGAGGACTCGAACCCCCAATAACAGAACCAAAATCTGCTGTGTTACCAATTACACCACAGGACAAAAACCTTTTTTTTTCAGAGAACGGGTGCAAATTACGATAATTTCTAAATGCCAATCAAATAAAAAGTGAAAATTTTTCTAAAGAATTTTTATACAAAATTTTCTGTCTCTTTGAGAGGAATCCGGGTGCAAATTTACAAATTAAATTGCATTTCCGCATGCCAGAATCATTTCTTTGATTTCGGCTTCTTCTTCAGGACTGATTTCCCGGTTTTTATGAAGGTATTGATGCAAGGCATTATGGGCTTCCCTGTATTTCTGAATCTGGAAATAGGCAATCCCTTTCATTTTATAGCCTGGAATCCATTCGGGATCTCTTAATAATGCCCGTGAAACATCCATTATAGCTTCTCCCCAGGCTTCTTGCAGAAAGTACAGTTCGGAGCGAAAAGCCCACGGACCAAATGCGTCAGGCTGAATCTGAATGGCATAGTTAAAATCATCAAGTGCCTGTTCTATTTTCCCCTGTCGGAGATAAATCCAACCCCGATCAGCAAGTGCATCGGCATAGTCGGGGATAAGTTCAATTGCCCGGTCTAAATGCAAGAGCGCTTCTTCAAATTTACCCAGATATAAATAGGTTAATCCACAATCATAACGTACCTCTGCGCTTTCCTCCCTCATAAGCGTTTGCTCAAAATCTTCGGCAGCTTCTTCCAACTGACTGGTTCCGAGGTAGGACATTCCCCGCTCGAAGTAAACCTGACTCCCATTTTCTCCTAAATGAATTGCCTGCGTCAGATCTTTGATTGCCTCCCCATAAAAAGCTCTCATTCGGTTTAGGGTTCCCCGAAACAAATGATAACTGGATTTGTCGGGAGCCATAGATATAGCATGATCTATGTTCTCCATCGCCTGGTCCGGCCGTCCCAGAGAAATCAGCGCGGAGGCCCGGTCGAGAAAAAAATCCATATTCTGGTCGTCCAGTTCAATGGCTTTGTCAAAATCATCCAGTGCGTGCATAAATTGCTCAGTATCCAGATATAAATTTCCCCGACCATGGAGGAGAAGAGGATTATCTGAATCCAGTTTTACGGCATAATTCCAGTCAGTAAGCGCGTCCTGGTCTCGTCCGATCCGGTGAAAAACCTTCGCTCTTGAAATATAAACAAACGGGTCCGAAGGTTTTTGCCTGACCTGTTCATCATAATGGGACATGATCTCGTCCAGCAAATCGAAGATTTCCGGAGCTTCGGGATCAATATCCGCAGCCAGAATTAAATCATTTAACCCAAGAGAGTATTGTTGGTGATTGACATGGTAGCGACTGCGAATCAGGAGACTTTCAGCGTGGTATGGATCCAGTTCTAATGCCCGTTCCAGATCATTCAGGCCAGAACCTGGTCCCTGGATTTCCTTCAGTTTTCCCAGTTGTGCCCAGGCACCGACGATTTCCGGATCCATTTCGATGGCTTGCTGATAATCTGCTTTTGCTTTGGTTATTTCCCCCAGATCCTGGTAAATATTTCCCCGATTAAAATAGAGAATGGGAATGCTGCTGTCCAGCTCAATTGCCTGCCGAATGTCAATCAAAGCCATTCTGAAATCGCTGATAGCTGCATAAACATTGGCACGATTGGCCAGGGCTTCCACGGAAGCAGGCTCCCGGTCCAAAATTTCACTATAAATCGAGATCGCTGTAGTCCCGTTTCCTGCTTCTACTTCACGCATGGCCTGATCAAACAGATCATCCAGAGAAATATTTTTACCTACCTGGGGAATATTCTGGATTTCTTCTTTCCATTGCATGACCTGAGGAACCAGCATGGCATCTTCCACTCCGGTCTTATCCAGGAAATCATCGAGATTTTGCAAAGCAAGGTCATACTCTCCCAAATGTTTCCATACATAGCCGCGCCCCATGTATGCACGGGCAAAACCGGGATCCAGTTGTAAAACCTGCGAATAGTCTCTTTCAGCTTCTTCCCATTCTCCCAAATAAGAGAATGAAACCGCCCGGCAATAAAGGGAAATAATATGATTGGGATCAATGCCAAGGGCCTGGGTGTAAACATCAATCGCACCCTCATGTTTGTTCAGTGCCTGAAGAGCACTACCCAGATTGCTATATCCTTCGACCGCTTCAGGGGCTATTTCTACAGCGGCTTCAAAATAAGCGCGTGCACCCTCAAAATCATTGGCGTTAGCATGCTCGACGCCCAGGTCGATACATTCCAGAGCAGTGAGGTTGAAGGTGCTTTGATTTCCCATAATCCTTGGTTAGGCCTAATGTACAGGTTTTTTCAGGAGGATAAAAGATGAAGTTTGAATATCCGCAACTGATTCCTGCGAAAAATTGTTCCAAAGAAATTGGGTTTGTAAATTTTCATTCAGATAGATTCATTATTTGACTTTTGGGTTTGAATTTGCATCT
>JAGQVA010000578.1 GCA_020438265.1 Bacteroidota bacterium | reverse complement strand
GGGCACAACCAGTTCAATCGGCAAATGCCCAAGCATCACATCGATGGTAGTTATGTCCTCAGGCGGGCGGAAAAACCACGATCCGGAATTTACAAATGCACGAAAAATGGATATTCGGTTGAGATCATAACTCATCCAACGCGTCATTCTTTGAACCCAGTTTTTGGCCGTTGTATGTTGGGGAGTAGGCATGTGAGCGTATTTGTCCTGCCGAAATATAAAACAGAATAATAAGAAAGCACAAATCTTCCCTAAATTCATACTACTCAACCTCCATTTTTACCAATTTCTTTCGTATTTTAAGGAGGCTAGCATTAAATTAATTACTTTTGCTGGCAATCAAAATAATGTATCTGTATGCAGAATAAAAATCACTACATAATTATTATGGCGGGTGGAATCGGTTCCCGATTCTGGCCAATGAGTCGAACCAAGCTCCCTAAGCAGTTTCACGATATTCTCAACCGTGGGAAAACCCTGATTCAGGAGACTTTTGACCGGTTTGCCTCATTTATCCCTGCCGAAAATATTTATGTAGTTACCAACGAACGATATTTTGATCTGGTTAAAGAACAACTTCCCCTGCTCCAAGATGATCAAATTCTTCTGGAACCAGTTGGTCGAAATACCGCACCTTGCGTGGCTTATGCAGCTTATAAGATTCAAACCATTAATCCCAACGCTGTGTTTGTGGTCGCTCCTTCCGATCACTTAATTTCCAAACCTGAAGTATTTCAGGAAAAAATCCAGTTAGGACTAAATGCCTGTGAGGAAAATGATATTATCATGACTCTGGGGATTACGCCTACACGCCCGGATACAGGGTATGGATACATTCAGTTTTTGGAAGATGAAAAAGACAATGGGTATTATCAGGTAAAAACTTTTACTGAAAAACCTACCCTCGAAGTTGCTGAGAGTTTTGTGGAAAGTGGAGATTATGTATGGAATGCAGGGATTTTCCTTTTCTCAACCCGTACCATTGTGAATGCTTTTGAAAATTACCTTCCTGACATGGGAGAATTATTTTCCGGTATCAATGATGACTATTACAAGAAATCAGAAAAGGATGCTATTGCTGAGACCTATGCTGTTTGTAAAAACATTTCCATTGACTATGGTATTATGGAAAAAGCAGCTATTGAAGGAGAAGTATTTGTGATTCCGGCTGATTTCGGATGGAGTGACCTCGGTACCTGGGGATCAGTACATTCCAATATGGAAAAGGACTATAACGAAAATGCTGTGAATGGAAAAGCAGTAGTTTATGAGTCTTTCAATAATGTGGTAAAAACAACCCAGAAAGATAAACTGGTGATTCTTAAGGGATTGGAAGGGTTTATTGTCGTAGACACTGAAGATGCATTGTTGATTTGCAAAAAAGAGGAAGAACAATTTATCAAAGAAATTGTTGGAGACCTGAAAGTGAATCACGACGAATTTGTATAATACCCCTTTGATTTTTCCATTTATTGTTTTCAATTTTATAACAAGGATCGTCCTTTTTTAGCAAATTGTTAAAAAAGGACGTTTGTTTTTTGTGAAAAAAAGTATATTTGCGCCGCAAATTTAATTTTTTAACTATAAAGCTATGAAAGTTGCAGTTGTGGGTGCTACTGGTCTGGTGGGCACCGAAATGCTAAAAACTCTCGAAGAGTTTGATTTTCCCGTAACAGAATTGATTCCTGTGGCTACTGCCAGGTCAGTAGGCAAGAAGGTAACCTTTAAGGGTAAACAGTATGAAGTGGTAGATATGGAAACGGGAATAAAGCGCAAACCGGACCTGGCTTTATTTTCTGCTGGTGGAAGCACAAGTAAGGAATTTGCTCCTAAATTTACTGAAGTGGGTACCATTGTCGTGGACAATTCGTCTGCGTGGCGTATGGAACCTCATGTACCTCTCGTAGTTCCTGAAGTAAATATGGACGCTATCGGTGATTCCAAACTGATCGCCAATCCCAACTGTTCGACCATCCAGATGGTAGTTGCCTTGAAGCCTATTCACGATAAATATAAAATAAAACGCCTGGTGATTTCTACTTACCAGAGTGTAACCGGTACTGGAAAAGCAGCGGTTGATCAGCTTTTTGCCGAGCGTGAAAACAAACCTGTTAACCGGGTTTACTCAACCAATATTGACCTGAACTGCATTCCTCACTGTGATATTTTCCTCGAAAATGACTACACCAAAGAGGAAATGAAACTCGTTCATGAAACCCGTAAGATCCTGAATGACAACAGCATTCAGATTACAGCGACAGCTGTCAGGGTTCCTGTAATTGGTGGCCACTCCGAAGCGGTAAACATCGAAACAGAAAAACCTTTTGAAATTGCCGATATCAAAGAACTGATGGCAAATGCTAAAGGAGTTATTCTGAAAGATGACGTTGCCAATCTTCAGTATCCTACCCCAAGAGATTCTCATGGAAAACATGAAGTTTTTGTAGGAAGAATTCGCCGTGATGATTCTATCAAAAATGGAATGAATATGTGGATTGTGGCTGATAATCTTCGCAAAGGCGCTGCTACGAATGCAGTGCAGATTGCGCAGGAGATTTTTCAGGCTAAGGAGGCGGTGTAAGCTGCTAAGGAATTTTTTTAAAAAGATTGATAGCCCTCGTTTTGAGGGCTATTTTTTTTCGTCATACTAGCATTGTTTCTTTGAAAAAGCTGCGGTTCCATCAGTGTTTTTGCTATTGCAAACAATCCGCTTCGATTCTCTCTCAATGGCAATTTTTCCCTCTGCTTTCAACAAATCCAGAAAACCCAAAATCATCAAAAAAGTAGGAGGAACTTTTCTTTTGGGATAGATTTTTTCCTGAAGCTGGTAGAAATTATCCATGCCTTCCTGAATAAACTGATAACAAAGTTCTTTTCGGTGAATAATCCTTTTTATCTGTTTTCTGATGACTTCGTCTACATTTTCAATGATATTCAAATGCCCGGGGTAAACGGTTTTAATCGGAAGTTCAGATAATTTTTGAAATGTCTGAAGCATCATGGCCATACTTTGTGTCCGTTCAAATGGCGGCTCAATACTCATGTCAATAATCGGGGGAGGAATAATCTCCATTAGTGCGTCTCCGGAGAATAATTGGCCACTTTGACGATGGAAAAAACAGGTTTGATTGATACAATGCCCCGGGGCATGAATGACCTCCCAGCTTTCTCCGCCAATTTCAATATTTCCGTTCAAAGGGAATGTTTTTACCCGATCAGCGGGGATTTCGTCCCAATAAGGAGAAAGTTGTTTATACCCAAATTTAAAAGGAGGAATCTCTCTGATATATTCGCCAAAAGCTTGTATCAATGCCTGGTCTCTGGCATCTAACATTCCTTTCAGATTATCGGTCCAGGGCAATCCAGGCTCTGAAATCCAGATCTCTGCGTCGCTGTGTTGAGTGATTTGAAGAGCCATTCCCACATGGTCGAGATGGGCGTGGGTAATGATTACTTTTTTCAGGTCCCCAATTGTTAATCCTTCTTTTTTAAGCCCTACGTTTAATGCCTCCCATACAGCCTCAGTTTTCTCCCCACAATCAATCAGAACAGGCTCGGGTTCTTTGATCAACCAGCAATTGACAGTCATGGACTCGAATATAGTGGGAACTTCAATCAGAATGGGCTTCATGGAAAAGGAATTAGATGAAACTGCGAAGTTAAGGCTTCATTTCCAGGTCCACCAATAAATTTGAAATAACTCTCCAGTCAATGATTTTAAAATTTTGCGCCTCAAGACTATCTCCTTTGTAGTTAAATCCATCCTGAGCGATGAAAATGCCTTCAGGAAAGGCTTTGCCGAAAGGCAGATTTATAGCTTCAATTCCATCAGTTTCTTCTACTCCGTCAATCTCACCATTTGCTTTAATGATAAAACTGGTGATATAGGTATTGGGCTCCTTTCGGTCAAAAACGGCATAGGAAAAATTCCCCTGACTGCTGGCGATCAGGTAACCCTCATTCCACTTTTTATACAAAGCCAGCCCTTCTATATCAAAGGAAATATCAGGATTTTCTTCCGTGCTCATAGGGATCAATTGTTTGTGATCGCCACCATCGGGAGACGCTGAAAGTCTCCATATTCCATGATCTTCTTCTCCTACATATAATACCTCGTATTCATTGTCGGCGACCATTCCTTCTACCTGACCTTCAAACTGCACCTCGCGCACCAATTGGGTAGTCACCTGATTATTTTCATTGACAACCAGTTCAAATTGCTGCAAACGGCCATTTTTTCCATTGATGAAAACATAGGAAAGATCCTTTTT
>JAGQVA010000577.1 GCA_020438265.1 Bacteroidota bacterium | reverse complement strand
CTCAATGGCCTTGCTATAATTTTGAAAACCGCCATTTCCTCCTATTAGTATCTTACCAAATTTATAAGAACACCCCTTAGTTTTGGATTCATTGATTAATTTTAAAACAATCACTGAAGGGCCGTTAAGTTCATGATTAATGCTCATTTCCTGCTCAATGCCATTGATATAAAGAGTGATGGGTTGGAACCCGCATTGGGAATGACTAAAAGTAATTAACCCTATCAGAAACCAGATAAAAACGAACAACCTTTTAATATAAATCAGCATTAAAAACGAATTATTTAACTCACCAATGTACATTTTTCAGGGTTGTATATCAAGATAGTAATACCTCCCACAGATTCCACTGATTTCACAGATGGTATCTATTGTTAAGCGCTTTGATCTGTGAAATCTGTGCTATCTGTGGGAGATTTAAAAAAAGTTTACAGTAATGAAATAGTGATAATTTGGTTCGCTTGGGACAATTATTTAGTGAAAGAATTCGTCCCGATGATCAAACACAAAAATATGCGGCTTTAGAAAGAAACAATCTTCTAAAACCGCATATTTATAAAAAAACACCTTCTAAAAGGTCAATTCAATAACCTCTTATTTAACTTTCACAATTCTCTTTGAAAGCTGGTTGCCACCATTGGTTACTTTGACCAGGTACATTCCAGCCGGAACATTCATTAAATCCATCTTATAGGTCATGGAAGGAGACTGAGTGTTTGCTGTTTCTCTTTTTATCAGCTGACCCGTAAGGTTGTACACCGCAAATTCAACTTCACCAGGTTCCACATTTTGTAAGTCAATGGTAAATTTGGTTGAAGCTGGATTAGGATAAACGATCATGGAAGCCTCGGATAATTTTTTCGCTCCCTGATTCGAGTCGATAAAGGTAACCACGATGGTTTTCTTTTCTCCTTTTGTTCCTTTTCCATTCCTTCCATCATAAGGAGTTGCAGAAATGGTGTAAGTACCCGGGGTAAACACAAGGGCATTATAGTCCCCATTATCATCTCCTTCCAGGGCGTAAGGAGCAAAGTTTTCAACCCGATATTTGGCTACATTCTGGAAGCTAAAGCGAATGCTCTCCACACCAGGGCCTTCCAGATTTGCTCTTACATTCAGCTGGTTAGTTGCCAGGGTAGCCAAATCTATCACATCACCATCATTTAACGGACCGATATCCTGATCCGAGACTGCATCTACCAGCGTAAAGTCTCCACAGCTTCCAGGAGTATTACAACCATCCAGCACACCCACTAACTGAGTCAATAATACCACATCATTATTATCCAATAATCCATTTCCGTCAAGGTCTCCGGGATGATCCATTCCGTTTGTAAAACGATTTAGCTGAGTTAACAAATTATCAATATCATCCTGGTCCACATCTCCGTCATTGTCCACATCGCCCATAGATCCGTTTTTCGGCTGAACGAATATTGCTTTTTCGACTGTATCCCCAACAAGAAGAGAATCAAAAAAACTATCAGTAGTTTCAAATGAGGCAATTGCTGCAAAAACGCTATCTCCTGTTCCGATATACTTGATGGTGTAAGGTCCGGGAATCGCAGTAGGAATGAGGAATTGTTCTACATCACCATTTCCACTATAAAAGGCATGAGGAATTTCATTGATCTCTCCCAATCCTTCTACATATCCCAATCTTCTGCCCAGTGGATCTGTAATGATAAAATCAACCGGATCAAGTAAACCCTGCACAAATTGTTTCGCATTAAAAAGAAGATTCTGCCCTCTGATTGCGTGGTATAATAGCTCGGGAGAAAGAAGTGGAACTTCGAACACATCTCCCAGAGGATTCTTTGGATGGGGAATCGTAAAGGACTCATATTTACTATCAATAAAACCCTGGCCTCCCCGATGCCCTGCCTGCTCAGCGGCCCACTCGACGAGTCCTACACAAGTGAAGGTTCCACCGCCTCCTTTTTGGGCAGCAGGAGAAAGGGTTTCTTCTATGCCATCCAGACTGAAGTAATCAATCCCCTGGAATCCACTGCCCATCACTGACTGAATATGTGTACGCATATTGGTAGCTAAATTCTCATCAATAGGTACTTCTTGAAAATCGGTGACAATAGTACTACCAGGCGTTTTACTATAGTATGCAAACGTCTTCAAAGTATGTTGCCCCTGAACACCATAAACCTGAGCAACAAATTGTGATTCCTGACCATCAGCAGAAATGTAAGTCCCTGATGAATAACCAGGATGAGACTCATACACTACATTTGCCATCTGAAATCCAACATGATCAAATCCGGGAATTTCATCTCCTAAAAGCCACCAGGTTCCATCCTTTTCAATTTTCTCTCTAAAGACCACAGAAGGCCCAATAGGAACAAATGATACATTATCAATCGCAAATCCAAAAGGCTCATCAGCAACGATAGAGATTTTCCAACTGGCAATATTTCCTCCTTCAATATAAAAGGTTTCAATCCCCAAAATGGAATTAATGCGTTGACCAAGTTTTTTCCCTTCGGGATCAAACCATTCAATTCGCGTGCTGCCGTATTCGTCAAAATAGCCAGCATCAAACATAAAAGCCTGAACAACAGTAGGATTGGTGGTTCCCGGTTCTACAAACGTCCCGGTAATACTTCCCTGAAATCGCGGTGTCCCGGATAGTACCGGACTGGTCGGATTTGCCCCATCCGTAGAGATAAAAGGTCCCGATCCGCCAAATATAATTCCAATACTTTTAAACTGGTCGGTGATCGGAGTCCCAACCGAGTATTCACTAAATGTAATGGTTTGCGATGCATTAGCATTTAATCCCTGTACGGTTTGCTGAATGCCCTGCATCGGATTTACGCCCTGATTTCCAGGAGCATTTGGCGAGGTACTTTGCGCAAAAATACCTGCCGAGCAGATGGCAATTAGAAATGTTAAATAAATTTTTTTCATAATATTTGTTGTATTTAATTAATAAAAGAGAAATGCTACTTTTGGAATTCACAGAATAAAGTACCTTCAGGTCTGTATTGGATTTCGCCCATTTCAGAGAAGGTGAAATCACAGATAAAAGAAGGGATTACTCCCCTTGACTTGATGCCTACTGTCCACATGTCTTTTTCTTTGTCAATCACAATGCTCCAACCTGAATAATCCATTTGGTTTTCTGCGTTTTGTAATGATTCCCTGATTTCTTTGATTGACATCGCATAACAAAGAGCATCTTCGGAGGACTTTACAGGAAGGGCTGGAGTCTCATCACATAATAGCTCATCTATGCTGGAAATCTCCTGTTGTTCCCGGCATGAAATGATGAATAAGAAATAAATGGAGACCATGAATGCATTGAAGAATGCAAAGAATTTGCTTTTATCCATTGATATTTAAGTTAAATCTAACCGAATTTTATATGCTGTTTTCCGCCGATCTGATTTAATATCCAATCAGCGCTATGTTGATACATAGAGGTCATTCCAGTCATCAACATTTGCCAAGCCTGGTCAGGGAATAGAGTTAAACACCTTTAAGCGTAAAGATGATGAAGTACTTTTTGCTAATAAATTTTGAAGCCAGTTGTTTTTGGGTCGGACTAAATACTAACTGCAAATATATGATTTTATTTGACAAGATAATAGCATTTCATAAAAAATCAATATTTATATCATCCTCAGATCGCTATTCTCATGTATAAAAACTTCCTTAAATATGATCATACCTGCCACAAAAAAATCTACTGGATTTACTATTTCTAACAGACCTGTTTTCAAAAAAACAAGTTCAAAATTTCGAATAAAACACTTTTTTCTTCGCCCGGATTTTCGTAATTATATTCCCAAAATCGGGGTAAAAATCTTTGCTCTTCATTCTTACCCCGACCATTACTTTTTACAAGCTCTTCCCTACTTCTAAGCTGGCAATTCTCCGTGCCTCTGCGCCTCCGTGTTTAGCCTTCTAACATTTAACACAGATACAGCGGCATAGAAAACATAACTCAAAAACTCTGTGCCTCTGTGTTTAAATCCATATAAAACCAGAAAAGCACAGGAAAAAATAAGATTAATAGCAACCCCTGTATGAAAGTACTAAGCCGTGGCCAATTAAGCCTCACCCTCGCACCATCAAACACAACTCATTCCTTTCTCTTCCAACTTTCTTCCAGTCAATTAACCCTGAAATCCAGCCCCGGAGCAGGCCCTGTCGATATTTTTGACTGGTTGGCAGAACAAAATGGAACGATAACAGGAATGGGCAAAATCCAGGTAGATATCTTTTCTTTGGGTACCATTTTCGATTGTCAGGTAACGCAG
>JAGQVA010000576.1 GCA_020438265.1 Bacteroidota bacterium | reverse complement strand
CCATTGACCCATTAAATGTGAACGAGATCTACGTCTATGGACACCCGGCACATCAGGATTGGTGTCTTTTGCAAACAAATAAAAGGCTCTCTCATATTCAAGCCTTTCATGGACTTCCTGGTCAGGAAAGTATCACCTGGAATCGTCAGGCAGCTCAACTCTGGTGTCGATCTGAAGCAAATTGGAAAGCCTATATAAGTATCAAACCCTGATATTGCCCAATCGAAATTCTTCTAAATATCCTTTCAAAAACGGCTATTACAGCTGTTTTATGGCAGATGTTCAGTATTGGTAAATATTTGTTCGGAATTGGAAAAGGGAAAAAATCCTTTTTCCGGTACTTAGCTCCTGTCGATTAGCTAATCCATTTATCTCTCACAGGCTATAAGCCAGGAGAAATCCCAAACGGGAATTTACAACAAATACATAATCATTAACCCCATGTCTGATAAGCCTTTTATCATTACCGAGGATATTATGGATGGATTTTGCCAGAGTAAAACCTATTCTTTCTGTTAACATTTACCAATTAACCTGTTGTTATTTAACCAGAGAATTTTGGCTCAAGGCCAGAATTTTCTGGAAATTTACCCTTGCATCAACTGAGTCAGCTTATCCTCCAGCCATGATTTGGCAATGATTGAATCTTCATGGTGAAGTTTGCCCTTTAACTTTTGGAGCTTTTTATCACTTAGTTGAAAATTTGTCTTCAATGACGCCAGTTTCCTGATAAAGGATATAAATTTTATATAGGATAGAATTCTGTCTTCAGATAAAAATTCATGTCTGCGTAAAAACTTCTGAAAAGCCTTGGATTCATAGGATACCAATTCATAATAAGTGTCATCATCCAAAAAGAGTTCAAAGTGATTGCGGAGAGACAAAGATTTTATTCGCAAGAGGTATTGCAGATCAGAGCTTTCAATCTGTCGGAGAAGGTTGAGCGATTCTTTAAATTCCAATTTGCTAAAATACCAGTATGCCTTTCCCAGGTTAATTGCATCCACTTGTTTGGTTTCGGGAAGCATGGGGGCATATTCCGAGATAAACTTCTCAGCCCACATCAATTTCCCCAAAACGGTGGCTGTGACAATGATATTTAGAAATGTACCATCAGGAAGTAAGCCATCATTTAGAAAAAGATTTTTTTTCAATCCTAATTCATACAGATCAAACTGATTGTTGAGATACCCAGACTTACCTTTTTGATAAAGCTGAATAGTAGTGTTAATCAGATATCGAACCATCGATGACTGGTCTGAAGGGCGAAACAGGTCAAGATGTTGAGATATATTTTGTTGAAGTCTCTGAAAAATCACTTCATCTGAGGGATTTCCCATTAGCCCCAGAATATCTGTATATACCTGAAATACAATTTGATGACTAAAAACGGGATGCTCCAGAACAAGGGCCTTGCTTTCATCGAGAAGGAAAATTTTGTGTTCCTCAGAGAAAATGTTTTGTCGATTGCGCAATTCTGTACTATAACGAATTTTCGCAAGCAGGAAAAAAGCATCCAGATTTTGCATCATTTCTTCCAGAAAAATAGATGAATCCTGATAGCGATAGGTTTGTGGATGAAAAAAATGATCATGTTGCAATCTCCATTGAGCGAGATAATAATATTCATCCCGATAGGGAGCTTTATCGAGCTGATTCAGGAGTTCTTGTTTCTTTTTATCGAACTGATCATACAAATTGCGCTCTCCCAGTTCTGCATATAAAAGTCTTTGTTTCTGAAAAGAATCTTTTTTTAGTCGTTCTGCCACTATAAAATCTTCGACAAGATCAGCCAGTCGAAACATTAACACCCGTAAGCGTTGATCATCATAGCGTTTTCCGGGAAATAGATTTTCATAAACTTTATGTTTTTCCAGCTTATTAGATGTGAATTCAGGCCCGTATTTACGAATGTAGTCAAAAAGGTAAATCACATACTCGTTGGAGTTATAGTAAGGAGATCGTACCCATTTAGCCAACCACCTCATTTCATCCGGGTGAATAGATTGGAATAAGGAGATCAATTTACTTTCTTTCATGAAACAGAAATTTAATTACCCTTTTGTAACAGGTTGAATTCCATTCGCTTGATAACCTGCTGAAACGAAAGTTCGCTTTTTTTTGAAACAATTTATAAAAAAGCCTTGAAAACAGGTCTGGTCTGATTTTCAAAAAAACAAAAACTCCTGGCCAATATTGACCAGGAGTCGTTTTAGTGGTGTCTATAATAATTTTTTGTTATTCTTAAGATTAGAATTTCCGTTTCCTTTCTGATAAATTGCCGGCAAATTAAGGGTAAGACCAAGCATACATTTATGATTAATATACCTTCTCATATTCGTGGATTGATATTTGACCTGGACGGAACTCTGGCAGACACAATGCCTATTCATGTTCAGGCCTGGGCTGAAGCAGGGAAATTGTATGGATTGACTATAACCGGAGATATGATTTTGCCGATGGCGGGTATGCCGACAGTTGCAGTTGTTCCAGAACTAAATAAGACGTTTGACTGGAATTTAGATCCTGTGGAATTCAGACATCATAAAAATGAGGCTTATTATCGAATAAAGGCTGATCTGGGTAAAGTCAGACCGATTTCTCATATTGTAAAGATTGCGGAATCATATAAAGATAATTTGCCAATGGCCGTAGGAACAGGCAGTTCCCATGAAAACGCCATTGTTTCTTTAAATGATTTGGGGATTACGCATTGGTTTAAAGGTGTTGTTGGTGCAGACGACATTCAAAACCCCAAACCCGCTCCGGATACTTTCCTCAAATGTGCTGATATGATAAAAGTTCATCCCCGAAATTGTCTCGTTTTTGAAGATGGACCAATGGGAATTGAAGCAGCAAAAGCTGCAGGTATGCAAGTAATCGATATTCGGGTGATGTAGGTCTAATGCAAATGGATTTGCCTGCAATCCTCTTCTGCTGTTTCGACTTCAATGGTACAATGAGCAACCTTATTCTCTGCAAGCAGATTCCGGATTGCAGATTTTACTTTTGCCGCTTCACTCAATTTTTCGATATTATACACTTTCAAATGAACGGTAAAAATATCTGTTTCACCATCCAATGACCATAAATGGATATCGTGCACCTGTTCTACCTCCGGTAAATGCTTAATCCGGGATTTGATCTCACTAATATCTTTATCTGCCGGTACAGCCTGTAGCAAAATTTTAAAGCTGGATTTCAAATTCACATATACATTTCGCAATACCCATACGGTGATAAGTATCGACAGAAGTGGGTCTAGAATAGGGAAGTCAACAAATTGCATCACAATAGCTCCTATCAGAACTGCACACCAACCAAAAACATCTTCAAGAAGATGTAGCGAAACCACTCTTTCATTGATCGAATGTCCCTTTTTTAACCTTAAAACCGCAGCGCCATTAACAAGTATACCCAAAATCGCCAGGTAAATCATTCCCATTGCGTGAGGTTGCTGAGGTTCCCACAACCTGGGAATAGCTTCTTCAAGTACCAGAATTCCACCAATAATTAATACCATGGAATTGATAATGGCTCCTAAAATGGAAAACCGCTGATATCCAAACGAATAATTGGCATCACCCTTTTTTCTTGAAAGATTCTGAAAATACCAGGCCAGTCCAAGAGAAAGAGAATCTCCCAAATCATGAACAGCATCAGAAATAATCGCTACACTATTCGTTAATATCCCTCCTATAAGTTCAATGATGGTAAATCCTACATTCAGGAAGAAGGCCACTTTGATATTCCCTGTTGCATGATGGTGGTGGGAATGATGTGAGTGATGATGCCCGGAATGATCGTGATGATGATGCATTGCTTTGATTTTTTCCAAAATTAGGAAGAGTTACTTGCAATGCGATTGCAAATCAGTCATGGTCAAACAAATAACCTATTTTGAAAGATCTTTTATTCACCACCATCCAAGTGCCCACCCGATTAGTGCAATAAAAGCCATGATTACTAAAAGCATAAATCCAAATCCTAATGCTATTCCCAAAACCGAAGCAACTTGTGCCAACGTTTTGGAAGGGCGCCTATGCCACGCCAGTAACCCTAAAGGTGCTGATATCAAAGCTGCCAGAAGGGCTGGTACAGCTATGCCCACGGCAATAAGAAAGAAAGCTGCCAATCCTGTCCAAAAAGACAAATAGGCAATTCTGTTTGTTGCTTTGGTATTGGGATGGGCTTCTCTGTCCTTCCACTCCTTTTTTTTCTGTTTGATGTCCTTTTTCAAAGAATACTTTATCGCTCCTTTTTCAACAACAATGGGCTGATCAGTTGAAGTTGATATCATTTG
>JAGQVA010000575.1 GCA_020438265.1 Bacteroidota bacterium | reverse complement strand
GATATCAGCTTTGCTGGCGATTTTTTTTTTTTTTTTTAGTTTATTCGGAATGATTTCTTTTCTCGCTGAACGACGGACAAAGGAAATTGGTATTCGCAAAGTTCTGGGCGCTTCTATATCGAACATTCTTTATCTCTTCACAAAAGACTTTGGTCTTCAACTTGGATTGGGTTTCTTATTGGCTATTCCTGTGGCCTGGTATGTGATGGATTGGTGGCTTTCTGATTTTGCGAATCAGGTTTCGATCAGCGCGGATGTCTTCCTGATAGCATTTATCGCCTCTTTAGCAATTATGATGATGACGGTAAGTTATCGGATTTTTCAGGCAGCGAGGGTAAATCCGGTGCATTCTTTAAGGGATGAATAGGGAAACACTGATTGGAAGATAATAATATTGCGAGGTAGAGCAGAAAACTGGCGAATTCGCCAGTTTTCTGCTCTACAATGATCTCATCTCATATCCAAATTCCTCAAACACAAATGCAAATCGGCGGTTGATCTCCTGAATCAACTCCGCAGAAAGCGGATCATATCTATTTTGCCGATAAGAATTTACAGAGTCCAAATAAGCCTGCAATGCCTCTTTATCAAGCTCTGCATCTCCCAGAAAATCATAAACTCTAATCATTACCTCAATCGGCTTTCGTTTTATTTCCTCAAAACCAATCACCATCAAACGATCCTCAGGAATCAAAGATTTCTCCTCCAGCCAGATTCTGTGCATATCTTCATAGGTATCCATGACAATTTCATCACGGCGGGCTTTCAGATCGTCCAAAGGTTGAAAATTGGCCATCAAAAACCAGGAATCATACAGATGAATTGTTGAGCGAATGACCTCATAGGGATTCCGATGAATATGAATAAACCGCGCATCGGGATACATTTCCAGCAAAAGAGCTACCCGGGAAGTATTGGCCGGGGACTTTAAAACTAAAGGCTGAGAAGAGCCATTATGATGAACAACCTTTCGCACAAACTGGCGATGGGCTTTTTTCCATTCTTCCAGATCCTTTTTAGACGATTCCCGGAAAGAAACAAAGGTTCGATACCGGGCGTGATCACGAGGGAAATGGACTGCCAGATAAGATGAAGGTTTTCCCATTGCAGCCATTCCGATTTCTTCCTCCTGAACACTGGCCATCAGCATTTCCATTGAATCCATAAGACGCTTCCCCGGACTAAACCGGTCCAGTAAAGGTGTCAGTGTTTTTTCAGCATACATGATTCGGGGAAAGGCAGATTGAAAAGTTCTTGGCGCAGTATAGGCTCCGTCAATGGTCATCAGGTTGTGGAGATGAGTCGTGCCATTTCGCCAGTGTCCGAGGATAAAAACGGGGTTTTCGGGGTCTTTGACTGGATTTTGAAAACGCTCCGGGATGCTGAGAATCGAGTTAAATATTGCAAATATAAAATGAAGGGTTATAGATGGAATGGATTTGATGTTTACCCTGAATTTTTGGCGCCAGAGGAGGCGAAAAAGGGTGGAAAGATTGGCTCCGTAGAGGAAGGATATTTTCATTGTGGTTTGGGTTTTTGATGGGGTTTTGTAGAAAGACGCGATAAATCGGCGTCTCTACAGATTTTCTGGCCGAAAAGATTCGATGATATCGATCAGAGATCGAATATTGATATGCCCACCGGTATTGAGCGCTTTGCTCATAAAGGTGCTGGCCGGGCCGTCGATATATTCGTCGGAGACTTCAGAAAGCATAAACAGCAATTTTATGGAATCTCCTCCCAGCTGATGGAAGGTAGTTTCGGAATTGATTTTTTCAATGGGCAATTCCAGGATCTCGGACCAGATTTGTTGTAATTCGGGGAATAATGGGTGATCCTGTAGAGACGCGATTAATCGCGTCTCTACAGTGGCGCCAACAGATTTCAGAGCGGATTCCTCCGCCAGAATATGTTCCTCAATTTCTTCCAATAACGAAAAAACATCTATATGCTCTGGTACACTTACACTCATTCGGGTCCCGCCTGAATGATGGAGCACATTTACACTAAAAGGTGCTAATGGAACAAAAACAGGCAAGGTAATCACATCATTTGCTTCAAAATCTGAGGTGGAAACCGTTTCAAGATCCCAAACTCCGACATCAGAAAGAAACCCGCTCATCGGATACCGATTTTTCCTCCCTGCCTGTTTAATGACATATTTCATTAATCCTTCCAATACAAAATCAGGTGCAAATAGTCCAAAATTTTCCATTGACTCAGCGGCGAGTTCCTTGTTCTCGGCTAAAGCACCAAGCAGGTTTCCCTGCACCTCATTCCATGTTTGTCCGGGATCAATTTTCAGGTAAATGGGAAGACTCAGATTCGCAGCCATGTTTTCAACAACTTCATGCCTTCTCAGGTCAACGGGGATCAGCATTCTCGCAGATTGATTAAACCGATTGGCAAACCAAACCGCACATTTAGCCAAAGGCGCTTCAATCCGCTCAGGGAAAAGAATAGTTCCGGAAACAAATCCACTATGATTGTTTTCAGACAAAGAGAAACAAGGCCATTTGAACCCATACCCTTCCCGCTCTCCATGTGCAGGCGAAGCCAGTTTTTTTCTCACTTCAATATCAGAAATGAAGCCTGGATTGATATCAATTTCATCTCCTCTCAACATAGAAAAAAGTGAAGTCAACACCAATTGGGCGCCTTTTCCATCCACAATACTGTGCAAAATTCGAAATAAAACAGAGGTATTTTCGCCATGAAACAAATGAATTTCCATGCATCGTCCAGAAAAAGGATCTAAAGGTTTTTTGAATATTGAATCCGAAAAGTCCTCGGGAATGGGTCCCTCGTGTGAAATTACTTCTGGCAATGGGCCATCAAAATGCCAGGTTCGGCCAACCAGTTGTAACCGCATGACCGGAAGTTTTTCTGCCAGTTTTGCTACCGCTTCGCGCATTTTCACTGGTTCAATGATTCCTTTGCCTTTGATGATGAATTGCAGAACAAAAGGAGGAGCGAGTTTCTCGGCAACTGTGTACACCCGTTCGTTTAGGGTCATTTTTCTTTTCTCGATCATGACTATATGTTTTTTGGTGGCTTTTGGCTGTTAGGTATTAGCCTTTGAATTTACATGTTCTATCCAATAGCCAACGGCTAGAGGCCAAAAGCTAATACCCAAAGGCCAATTGCCAAATTTTTATTAAATTAAGCATCCCAATACAGTTTCCTCCTTCCATATTTTGTTAGGATCCAGCAACTATTCTTAAAATTGATACAAACTAACCAATTATTCGATTATAAGGGGCATCATATTGCTTATCACGAAAGCGGGAATGGCAGTCCGATGATCATGATGCATAATGGAGGATGCAGTCACATTATCTGGAAAAACCAGATTGAACACTTTTCCAAAACGCACAGAGTGATAGCATTTGACATGCTGGGGTTTGGAGATTCTGCGCGCCCGAAAATGTACTATACTCTCCCTCTGTATGTCGACATACTCCGACATTTCATCGCTGATAATCAATTAGATCAGCCCGTATTGATGGGAAACTGCATTGGTGCTGCTGTAGCATTAGAGTATGCCAGTCAACACCCGAAAAAGGCCCGGGCTCTGGTTCTTTGTAATGTATGCGGAGGCGCCGCTATGATGCGGTATTTTCATCCATACATGTTTACCAGGCAGGAGGGGTCTTTTTCCGAGGGGTTTTACAAATTAGCATTTTCTGTTTCAAAACTCGAATTTGTTAAAGAAAAAGTAGTGGCACGCCTTTACGGATCATCTCAGATTAATAAAGATGAAGTTTATCAGGGTATTTTGGAGGGCATGCGTCATCCTCTCCAGCCGCAGTCGCGGATTAAGCTTATTAAGGGGCTTCATACATTTAATAAGTTTAATAACTATCGGGACAATCCCAAAGGATTACCCCCGACAATGATCGCCTGGGGAGGGGATAATCAGGTGCTTCCGGTGAAACGGGGACAGTTATTGATGGAGCGGGTACAGCCTGATTTGGGAAAAGTTTATGAGGGACAGGGGCATTTGTTGATGGTGGAAGCTGCGGAGGAGTTTAATGAAGACATAGAGAGGTTTTTAGATTAAAAAAATCTCATTAGTCCTGCCAGATAATAAAAGAATGTGTCTTCTTTTTTCTGTTTTCGGAAATAGTTAATCAGGACCGAGGTATCAAGCAGAATCATTTTTCCCAAATTGGTTGAGCTGTTCGTGCGTTCTTAAATAGTTTTTGTATTCCGTTTCTGTCCAGGTTGGTCCCTGAAGCAACAGCTCCTGCAAAGCATTAGGTTTTCTTTTTTCTTCTTTGACGACCAGTTCATTTTGAATCTCAGCAACCAACATC
>JAGQVA010000574.1 GCA_020438265.1 Bacteroidota bacterium | reverse complement strand
TTATATGTATCAAGGTAATGACATTCTTTAATGACTTTTTGGTAATAATCTGTATCGGAGTAATTGTCAATGAGTTGGTCAAACCGGCTCCGATACTGGTCCATTTTTATTTCCAGATGTTCATCGTGATTATAACCTGCAAGAAAGAAACGGTTTTGTTCACATTTTGCTGCCATATAGGTAGTTTGGGCCGCTAATTCGCGTTCGCCCTCGTTCGCATCCAGAGATTTTTGATACCAGCTTTCAGCCGCTTCCATATCCAGATTTATGTGAGTCAAATCTTCGTAAGCCCAGTGGTCCTCATCAGCTCCAACAGCATACCAGGAGGAACCGCTTCTAAAGTATCCGGCAGCCGACCATGCATGGCCAAAATAGGTCATATTATAAAATGCAGTACCAACCTGAAAGTAGTTTTCTGCGGCTTTTTTTTTTTTTTTAGCTGCTTCTTTGATTAATGATTGAATTTTCTGTGCAAATGAAAGTTTGTCATAAGCTCCGGGTTCATCGGTTTCACAGTCCAGACAATCAACAATTTGCGCTTTAAATGGATCTCCCCCAATTTTGAAATAAGGTAGTGTTTTCCGGATCTCCGGAGAGATTTGTTCAAACATAGCTATTGCCTCATTAATATTTCCCTCTTTGAGATGCATAGTTCCAATAATTTCCTTGACGATTTCTTTTCGGTCTCCGGAACCAAGTTTTCCTAGAAGGAAAGTCTCAAAATCATTAGGAGAACGTTTGTCGAGCTCATTCAGCCAACTGAGCATATCTTCAGCCAGCTCCAAACTGGGACGAATATAAAGCAGATCCAGGTCTCGGGTACAAAGGAAAGCTTTTCCGAGATCGTTTTGAAGTTTGTATCGTCGGGCGAATACATTTTGCATATATTGGTTTGCTTTTTCTCTTAATTCATGGGTATCATCTTCAAACTGGATTTTTTCAAGTTCATCCCAGATTCTTTTTTCGGTATCCAGCGAAATTTTCCTGACCTGACTCACAGACACAACCCACTGAAAAAGCTCTGCATACCGGGCGATAGATTTTCCCTTATGATTGTAAGCAATTTTCTCAAAAGTTTGGCTGGCCGAGTTAAAATCATTTTCCATAAACGCGAGATAACCTTCAGCAATCGACCAGAGTTCCTGATTTTTGACCTTTTTCTCGCGATTTAGGCTGGCAACAAAGGATCGAAGTTCTTTGAGATAATCAAGTGCTTCTTCCTTGGATTGGCCATTATAGGATGTTTTTAGTGGCATTTCAAAATCGTATTCCCAACCGAAAAAGTCATATTCCAGTTTGTTAATTTCTCTGGCTAAAAGTATATCCAGTTTTTCAGATTGAGGATCAATGGCATAAATCGACTGCATTTCTTCAATCACCTGGCTCACAGGGTTAATGGCCCGCATAAAATACAAATTGGATTTTTCAGCTTCGGATTGACAAAGCGCCAGACATGATGCCCACTCCTGATCACTTTTAATAGAAAAACTCAACCAGGAGGGAATTCTTTTGGCTGGACATTCTTCAAATACCCTTGAAAATAAATAAGCTGCATCTATGGTTTTCCCCAGAGATTTAAGCGCACCTGCTTTATGTCCCAATGACCAGAAATAAATCTGACTATTAACTTTGGCTTTCAAGGGTTCGACCATTTCATCGTGAAACCTGATACAATCGTCCATTTTTCCTGCATAATGGGCCAGTCTTACCACCTGGTAGCCATAGCGCATCTTAAGAAATTGGTTTTTACAAGCATCATATCTTTCTATTCCCTCCCCTATCAGCTTCTCCATGAGGGCTATATCCTTTTCAGGTTCTTCCCAATAATCGTATTCCTGGGTTACCTGAGGCTCAAGCTGTTTCGCATAGACCAGATAACAGATCGGGCTTGTCATCTTTTTCTGCTGCCAATACTGAATAAGGCTGTTTTGTTTTAAGTTTTCGGGAAGGTTATTGCCTTCTTTTTCTACCAGCTTTTTTGCTTCAATTAAATGATCGGCACTTTCCTTATAAACAATGTGAGCAATATCTTCTTTGCTGGGTTTTCCATTGTAAAATTCCTGCCACTCAGTGATATTATCCCGATGCTTAAAATCGTCTTCTGTCCAGCTTAAATCATAAAACCGATCAAAACTCATAAAAAGGGGACTGTAGTCAGGTTGATGAGTCATGGCCGGATCAAAAAAAGAATATCCGTAGAAAATTTCTTCCGGCCCCCAGCCACAGGCGCGAGTACTGCCAAGAGGTTTTGTAATCAGGATGAGTAAAGGAAGGATAATCAGAAGGTAAATGGTTTGTTTCATCAGATATGTATACTCTTTGGGGTGACTTTTTTATCTTTATTTATCTCAATACTAATAATAACGCTTTTAAAAGAAATCAAATGAAAAAAATTATTTTCATTCTTAGTCTTGGTTTAGCTACAGGGTTTTTCTTTGGTTGTGCCGGATCCAACTCTTCCGGTAACGATAATCAAGAACAAACTTCAGAAATTCTGGCCCTTGATTCTATCAATTCAGAGCTTGAGAAAGTTAATAATAATCTTCAAAAACAGGCAGAAGCAGTGGAGCAATCACTCGACACGCTACTCGAAGATAATTAATCAGTGATTCATTTAATCTAATAACTCTAATTCTAACAAAATGAATATAAAAAATATTATTTCAATAATTATCGTCTTGTTTTTTGCTCTGGCCAGCGCTATACAGATGGCAGCTAAGAGCGAAAAAGCAAAATTAATCTTCTCCGGTAGGGAGTAATAACTTTATCAATCCTTCATTTGCGCAGGCAGATGAAGGATTGATCTTTTTGATACCGAAAATAAATGATTAGGATTTTTATCGAAACGTCTCACAAATTTGCATTAATTCCTCGTGAGAGTATTTTTCAATGGTGGGAGAATCAAGATGATAAAAACATATAGTTACATCATTTTCCTGATCTATTTCTGCCAGTAATTCTGCAGACTCTTTGAGATCAGTCAGTTTTACATCTTCCAGACGAATGAAATCTCCTTTATAAAGATAAAATCCATTGATATAAGTACTCTTGAGTACTTTGATCACTTTGGGGTCCAAAAACCGAAATTTTTGTTTGTCTTCAAGTTGATTGGCTCTGAGGTTATTGATTAATTGTACCGTCTTGTCATTTCTCATCACTACTCCCCATGAAAAGAGTGGCAGGGCAAAATCGAGTTTTAAAGGATAGGATTCAAATTCGTTTAAATAACTCTCTGCAAGTTTAAGATCCAGAATCGAATTTTTGGTAGTAATATCTTTTACATCTCCGATATTATAAAACATCAGCATACCTTTATCTACTGGAGGAACTCCGGTAATCATAAAATACTTTACCTGATGTAATCTGATAGTAGAAGATATCTGGATTTTCTTTTCTCCAATCTGAGCCTTTATCTGGTCTAATAATCGAAAATAATTATCGCGACTGGTTTCAGACCAATCACAATCCAGCTGAATCTCCTTAATGGGAAGAGAATCTGCGATTTGGAAAATTCGATTGACAATCCGTGCTGCCAGTAATGGAACATCATCATAAGGAATCTGAACCATCGTTCGATTGGTAATAAATACCGTTGGTACAATTTCATATTCTGAAAGTTGTTCTCTACCAAGATCTATACTGGCAATAGGAACAGCAATATTTTTGTTGAAATTCCAGTCAACATCAAAAAATCTTAAATACAGTTTTTCTGTCTCGAGAGAATTAATGTAAGCTTCTTCCCGATCTGTCAATTCAAAATGAGTTTTCCAATAATAAAAAGAAGTGGATACTTTGCGTTTTTCACCAGAGCACCCAAAGAGCAACAGAACGGCAAATATGAGAGAAAGGAAATATAAAGATGCATTTCTCATATCTTTTCCTCGTTCAAAGGATATCTTAAAAAGAATATCACAAATTATTCCAATTTTATTGAAAAATGACCATTCCCGAAGCATAAAAGCAAAGTAAGAAATAATCCTGAATCCTCTATTGGGCTAATAACCGGTCAATATGAAATCTATTTTCTCAAAATGAGAAAAAAATAAGCAAGCATATATCATAAGCAATTGATAATAAACAACTTACGACTTTGGCATTTTACTTGACTCCGGAATAAAGAAAGAAATAATGAAAAAAATAAAAATTATGATATTCCAAAAATCGACTGTTTATACTGCTCTAATTGCAATCCTGGTTTTGTTTGGGTGTAATCAGGAGAAAATGAAACAACTAGAAGAGCAAAATAAAACATTAACAACTCAGGCTCAAACACAAGATTCCACCTTAAATGAATTCCTGGCAACCTTTAATACATTTGGTGAAAACCTG
>JAGQVA010000573.1 GCA_020438265.1 Bacteroidota bacterium | reverse complement strand
AACTGGCTTTTAAGCAGGAGAATGAGTCTATTCTCATTGATAAACTCAGAAATTCAGCCGTTTTTATCCCTGAATTATCCATCGTTGCTCTCCAGGAAGAACAAATAATCGGACATATCCTTTTTACGCATTTGACTATACAAACAGAAGGAAAAACCTCGCCATCCTTATCTCTCGCGCCGGTGTCTGTACATCCTCAATGGCAAAATAAAGGCATAGGCGGGAACTTAATTCATTATGGCCTGGAAACCGCAAAAGAAATGGGATTCTCCTCTGTGGTTGTTTTGGGACATCCAGTCTACTACCCACGTTTTGGATTTCAACCTGCCAGTAAGTGGGGAATTATATGTCCATTTCCCGCTCCTGATGAGGCATTCATGGCTTTGGAATTATTTGACGGAAGTCTGAGTGATATCAGTGGTAAAGTTATCTACCCTCCTGCTTTCACAGAAGTGTGAAATACATTCCGGTCGAGAATTTTTCTCAGACGGCGGGGATTATGTCCAATCAGCATGTGCCCGGCATTGACTAAATGAATTTCAGAATTTGGGATTGCGCGGGTGAATTTTTTTGCCACAGAAGGTCGGAGCACACGATCCTTTTTACCCCAAATCAATAACCACCGGGTATTTTTCCCCAATTGTCCGTCACACCATTCCTTAAAACGGAAAGGCTTAACGTGGTAAATTCGTATGGTATTTTCCAACAGTTCCCGATCCCGGGGCCTGACAAAACTGGCCCGTAAAAAACGAAGCGAAAAATTACCGATAAACATAATTTTGCGAAAAAAACTGGCAAAGGCCATCAGGGTTTTGGGAAACCGCAAAGCAAATTTAAACAGAAACTTTCCAATTCCAGTTCTGGTAATCAAAAGATGCCAGTAATTTGACTTTATTCCGTCCGGTGCGATGAGAATCCCTGTTTTTAATTCGATCAGAGAAGATTCAGCCATCAACATGGCCATTTTCCCTCCCATACTAAACCCCATAATATGCCAGGTATTATCAGGATACTTCTTTACCAAAGCCTGCCACAATTCATCAAAAAAGGATTTGTCTATTCCTGTTTCGCCTTTCCATTCACTGTTACCAAAAAGAGGCAGATCAATACAAACCACACGCCACCCTTTTGGTACTTCAGGAAAAAGTACATCAAACAGGTTCTTGCTCTGCATATAACCATGCAAACAAATCAGCGAATCTCTTCCTTCGCCTTTGGTTTTAACAGAAACGGTTGCAAAGGTGAGATCTAATTGAAAATCTATCCAGCTATCAGTCATTCTGAACTTAAGTTAGGGAATCTGTCTTATATTTACCACTATTTTGTAAAATAAGACTATGTATCAGACAAAAGATAAAATCCATGACATTTCTTCTATAAACAAAAAGCTGGCCAGTTGGCGCGTTAATGGTCAAAAAATTGTATTTACCAACGGTTGTTTTGATCTTTTGCACCTGGGACATTTGGATTATCTGGAAAAAGCAGCTCGTTTGGGGGATCGTTTGGTCGTGGGACTGAATTCAGATCAGTCGGTGAAAATACTCAAGGGTGAAAATCGACCTATACACAGTCAGGAGACCCGTGCCCGCATGCTGGCAGTGATGGAATTTGTGGACGCAGTTGTAGCTTTTGAAGAGGAAACGCCAGCTCGATTAATAGAAGCAGTGAAGCCCGACGTACTGGTAAAAGGGGGGGATTATCAGCTTTCAGAGATTGTGGGAGCGGATTTCGTGATGGCCAGAGGAGGGAAGGTAGAGCGGATTGCGTTTTTGGAGGGGCATTCGAGTACGGGAGTGATTGGGCGGATAAGAAAAAATTAGATCCCGGCGGCAAAAGCCGCCGGGATTATATAATTTCATTTAGTCCATGATATAAGGATAATCCCCTACATACACATCTTCATACAATGCAGATGGATCCGGATAAGGAGACTCCTCGGCGAAGGTTACGCAATCATCAACGATATTCTTGATCTTGTCATTGATCACGTCGAGTTCTTCGTTGGAACCGATTTTATTCTCGTCGAGATAAATTTTGAGGTTCGCAATAGGGTCTTTACCTCTGTATTTATTCAACTCGTCGCGGGTACGGTATTTGGCCGGGTCAGACATGGAGTGTCCTTTGTAGCGATACGTTTTCATTTCGATCAGCATCGGGCCATTTTTTCTGACATACTCAACGGCAGATTTCATTTCTTCATAGACCTCGAAGACGTTCATCCCGTCAACTGGCTTGGAAGGCATATCGTAGGAAAGCCCCAGTTTGTAAAGGTCTGTTACGTTGGAAGTTCTCTCTACGGAGGTACCCATCGCGTAATTATTGTTCTCTATGATAAAAATGACGGGGATTTTCCACAACATCGCCAGGTTGAAAGTTTCGTGGAAAGCACCCTGACGGGTAGCTCCGTCTCCCATCATACACACACAGATGCGGTCCGTGTCCTGATATTTGGCTCCGAAAGCAATTCCGGCTCCGAGGGGAATTTGTCCACCGACAATTCCATGTCCACCGACGAAGTTGTGCTCTTTGGAAAAGAAGTGCATAGAACCTCCTTTTCCTTTGGAACAACCGGTTGCTTTTCCGTAAAGCTCTGCCATACAAGCATTTGCAGATACGCCACGCGCCAAAGCCCCACCGTGATCACGATACGCAGTAATCACGTAATCATCGGGCCGAATTGCAGACTCCATTCCTACGGCTACTGCTTCCTGACCAATGTACAGGTGGCAGAATCCACGGAATTTCTGTTGCATATATAACTGGCTGGCTTTTTCTTCGAATTTTCGAATCAGCAGCATTTGTTCATACCAATGAAGGAGCAAATCCTTATCGTAATTCGCCTTCTTTTCACTTGATTTTGTCTTCGCTTTCGCCATATATAGGGTAAAATTGAACTGTTCTTTAGGATTATAAAAATGAAAGCATGAAATTGGCCATTCTCAAAAAGAATTACAAATAAATCGCTTTATTTTTGTCTGATATTTCGCCAAAATCAATTTTACCACTTTGTATTTCGCAGATCTTAACCTCACTCATTTTCGCAATTATTATCAACAGGAACTACACTTTAGTCCTCAAATCAATTGTTTTGTGGGTGCCAATGGATCGGGAAAAACAAACTTACTGGATGCTTTGCACTTTTTGGCGCTTACACGAGGGTTCAGAAGTACGCAGGATAAATTTGCTGTGAAGAAAGGAGAGACCTATTTTTTCAATGGCGCAACCCTTGTAAAGAATGAGGCAAAGCTAAAAATTGATGTTAACTATCTTAAAGGAAAAGGGAAAAAGGTCATTTTTAACCAGAAACCGCTGGTCAAGATGAGTGAGCATATCGGGCGGATTCCTTTGATTACCATTTTACCGAACGATACAGAATTAATTAATGGCCCATCAGCAGGACGGAGAAAATTTCTGGATATGCTGATTGCACAGTATGATCATTCTTATCTCAATCATTTGATTCATTACGAAAAGATTTTGGCACAACGCAACGCATTGCTAAAGCTGATGGGTGAACAGCGTTTTTTTGACAAAGAGCAGGTTGAGATTTGGGATACTCAGCTAATCCCTCATGGGATTGCGATTTATAAAGGAAGGGAATCTTTTCTCAGGGATTTTATGCCTTATTTCGAGGAGTTTTTCAAAAAAATTGTCTCCAATGAAGAAAAACCTTTTATCGAGTATCGGTCTCAGATTGAGGAAAATACGATTGATGGCTGGTTAAAACTGATGGCTGAGCATCAGGAAAGGGATCGGGTTCAGCAATATACCACAGGCGGTACACATCGCGATGACCTTAATTTTCACATTAATGATCATTCTGCCCGTAATTTTGGTTCACAAGGACAGCAAAAGACCTTTGTGATTTCATTAAAACTGGCTCAGTACCGACTTCTGGAAAAACACACAAATATTCATCCGATTCTCCTGCTGGACGATATTTTTGACAAACTGGATGAACACCGTCTGCAAAGTATTGCCAATCTGCTGGACAGGGATATTCAGGGACAGACGTTTATTACAGATACTTCTTATGAGCGGCTGGCGGAGGTTTTTTCAAAGAATATTAGCCGGGAGGTGAAATTTTTCATGGTGAAGGATGGTGTGGCTCAGGAGTGGTAGCAGAAGAATAAGTAAAAATAAGCGCTTGCTTATTTTTACTTATTCCTTAAGAGTCTCTACCCTGCAATCCACTTATACTTATATTCCAGAGCAGGAACCTTCAGCCTTTCAGAAACCCTTTTCAGGCGATCAGGTAGTTTCATCAAATAATCTCTGGCTCTTTCTGCTTTATCATTGAGGTCAAGAACTTTGTCAATTTCCCAGTCTTTGAGAAGGGTCTCAAAGATATGGATG
>JAGQVA010000572.1 GCA_020438265.1 Bacteroidota bacterium | reverse complement strand
CGCCGCCGTATCGGCGGCGTGCTTCCCAGAGGGCATGGCCCGTCACCTCGACCAACGGGAGAGGTCTATGAACCACGCTAAACAAATACGCCAAAGCTAACAACCCATAAATCCCACAATTCACTACACCCACACGACAGTTGATGTCATTCTCCTTTTATAAAAGCGGATAATTCTGATTCTTGGGGTATCATTAATTAATCCCCTGAAAAGATGAAGAAATATCTGCTTACTTTATTTATTACTATTCTGGTCAGTACGACTGCTACCGCTCAGCTTTCCAAATATTTTAGCTGGTTAGGAGACGAGCAGGGAGTGACTACCTACAGATCCAATAATGGAAATTCTTCTTTTGAAATCAAAAGCAAAGGCACGATAGAGGCTACCAGTGATGATCGCGGAATCAAAAGCATCACTCCTGATGGCTTTCTCGGTTTCAGCAAAACTACTTTTGGCAATGAAAGGTCTATTCTCATTGAAAGTGATTCCAGAGGCAAGTTATCCTATGAGTATTATGTAGGGAAAAAACGCACAGATTTTATTCCTGAAGGAAAACGCTGGATGGAAGACGTCCTGATAGAAGTCATTCGCCGTTCGGGTATTTCTGCTGAAGAACGAGTCAGGCGGTTTTATGCTCGTGGTGGAGTGAATAGTGTGTTGAATGAAATTGAAGAGATTGAAAGCAGTAGTGTTAAAGGCACTTATTTTGGGCATCTTATGGCAGTGGGGCGAATGAATAACAGAGAATTGACAACCGTTGCGCATAAAATTGGAACAACCATTTCTTCTTCCAGTACACGTGGAAGCCTTTACCGCAAATATGGCAATGAATTTTTAAGCAATAATGAAAGCGGACGTGCCTATTTTGAAGGGCTGTCGCGAATCAGTTCATCCAGTGAGCGTGGTAGCACGATCCGGAAAGTGCTTAAAGAAATTGATCTGAATGATGAAATGCTGATTGACCTTCTGGATGCAACAGACAAAATTTCGTCCTCTTCTGAAAAAGGTTCAATTCTCCGTGGATTTACCAGCAATTATCTGGACAATCCCCAGGTCGTTCAAAAATACTTTACCGTTTTGAGCCATGTGAGCAGCACCTCAGAAAAAGGTTCCGTACTTCGTCATGCGATCAAGGAAAATTTCACGAACGACGAAAGGGTCATGGATGCCTTCTTCAATGCTGTTGATGGAATTAGCAGTAGCTCTGAAAAAGGATCTGTCCTGAGAAGTTTATTGGCAGAAAACCGAATCAATGAGAGAAATGCAGAACGATTTTTCCAGTCTGTGGGTAAAATTAGTTCTTCTACGGAACAAGGATCTATTCTTCGCAAAACGGGTAATCTCGTCAATCAAAGTTCCCGGATCAGTGATGCCTACTTTAGTATCCTGAAAAATATCAGCAGTACTACTGAAAAAGGCTCAACGATCAGAACCCTGATTAAAGGCGGAGAACTTTCCTCCAATTCTATTCACCATATTCTGGACATTACCAAATCATCTATCAGCAGCACCACAGAGAAAGGGAGCATCCTGCGTAGCCTGCTGGAGTATGCAAAACTGTCTGACAGAGATTATATTCAACTGTTTGAAACGGTTAAATCCATTTCCAGCAGCACAGAAAAAGGCAGTGTTTTAAGAGCTGCTGTAAAGGTGATGCCCCGTAGCAGTTCAGTAGTTGACGCCTTTAAAGACGCGGTTAGCAGCATATCTTCTGATTCTGAATACCGAAGCGTTATGAATGCCTTTAACGGCGGTCGGAGCGTTGAGGAATAGAAAGTTTGTGTTAAATTGAGGTAAGATTGCCGGGTGATAGGCTTTATTTAGTTTTGCTTTTCTACTTTCCGCCGTTTTAAAAAACGGCGCAATACAGCAAAAATTCTCATTCTGAAGAATGGAAAGATCTCTTATCCCTGGGATAAATGGAAGACCCAATATCATTGCGCCGTTTTTTAAAGCGGCGAAATGATAGAAAAAAAACACTAAACAAAATCTATTTCCCGGCAAACATTTTCAAAAAACATTCATGCTAACATACTGGCCCGGCATTCTGATTAACTCTCTCATAGGATTTTTCCTTTTCACCTATGCTTTTTATGGAGAAAACGGAAGCTGGCCTGTATTTGATGAGAACCTGAGTTCTTTATTCATTGTCATCCTGTTAACCAATCTGAGCGGTGCAATCACCTGGTGGACAAATCGAAAGCTGGACGGAATTCTTTCCTGGAGAAATTTGATGGAACGCCGGTTTATCATCAGCATTTTTCTGAATCCAGCGCTGATTTTGCTCACCATTTGGGGACCCGTATTCCTGTGGACATGGATAGGAAATGGTTGGGAAGAGATAAGATATCTGCATAATGAATACAGAGGAAGTTTTATAAGAATTTCTGTTGCGTTGTTTTTCCTGGCCTTTGTCTTTAGTCTGGTAGATTTTACCTTTTTCTCTTACCGGTTTTGGGTAAATGAGAAGATTAAGAAAATCAAAATCAGCAGAGAACAAAAGGCCGTTCAGTACGATCTTCTGAGAAGCCAGTTGAGCCCGCATTATCTTTTTAATTGCTTAAATACAATCAATTCCCTGACTCATAAAGATCCTGATTTGGCGGAGCAATTCATCAGAAAATTTGCAGCCTCATTTCAATACATTTTGCAGACACATGATCGAAAACTGGTTAAGCTGGAGGAGGAAATCGCTTTTGTGAAAGACTATATTTTTATGCTTCAAATACGCTATGAATCCAACTTAAAGGTTTCCTGGCAGATAGATGAAACCTGGTTAAATTCCCCTGTTCCGCCGCTTACGCTTCAGTTATTAATCGAAAATGCTGTAAAACACAATGCTGTAACTTCTGATCAAAGTCTGGTGATTGAAATATCTACCGACGAGAAAAAGGGACTTCAAGTCAAAAATAACCGAACCCAAAAACCTTCCGGAGAAACCTCTTTTGGTATTGGGCTTGAAAGTATCAAACAACGATATGCCTTCTTTAGTCCGCGCCCTGTTACGATTACTGACGCAAATGATTTTAGTGTTCAACTCCCGGCTCTGCCTTTATCTTTAATCAAATGAAAAGAATTCTTTTTCATCAACCTGCTTTTCGCCTTATAGGACCTGCCTTTGCCGGTTTTATGATCTATATTCTCATCCTGCTGATTTTCGACAGAATCGTTAACCTAAACGAAAATTTTAACCTGTATGAATTGCTTTTCTGTGTGGTCCTGAGTTATGCCTGGTTTGAAACGATGCGCTTGCTAACAAAAGCGACGAACCGCTTTTTTCACTCTGGAAATATGTGGTGGAGCCGTATTCTGAGTCATACCCTAACCCTTATGGCGGGTTCTTTTTTGTTGATTTCCCTGATCTGTTATAGTTATTTTACTCTCGTACTTGGTTTATCTGCTTTTTCCTCTTTTACAGCTGAATTTTGGGCTTTTAACATCGTATTTGGCATTTCGGTGATCTTTTATAATATGACTTATCTGGGGATGTTCTTCCTCCAGCAGCAAAATGAAATGGCCTTTGAGCGGGAAAAAACATTGAACCAAAATATTGAATATGAATTACAGACTTTCCAGAATGAAGTAAATCCCTACCTTCTGTATCACAGTCTGGAAACGCTGATTCCCATTATTCACCGCGATAAAGATCAGGCAGATTTATTTGTCAATAAATTATCGAAAGTGTATCGTTATATGCTGGATCACCGAAAGGAAGAACTGACTTCTCTGGCAGATGAAATAAAGGCCGGGCACAATTTAATCGAGCTGATTAATCCGCGTCATTATCACAATATTTTTTTCTCTTCAGAAATAAGCCACGCATTTCAGCAATTTCTTCTCATACCCGGCTCTATTCCCAGAATGATTGAGTCTATTGTCCAGAATGCGATCGTAAATGAATTGCAATCCGTAGAGATTTCATGCAAAGTTGATGAGGAAAATTATTTGGTGTTGCGGTGTGAATGTAAAAAGCGCATTGTACCTATCGATCACCCCTTCAAAGAAATGGAATATCTGCAAAAAGCGTATTCTTTCTACACAGATATTCCTGTCATTCTTGTAGATCGAAATAATGAATTATTGATAAAAATCCCTATGTTGAGCCCTCAGATCATGGAGTTAGTATGAAAATTCTGATTATCGAAGATGAAAAACCGGCTGCCGAACACCTTGAAAGATTGCTGTTAAAACAGGCACCACATTTTCGGATTGTAGCCAGGCTGGAAAGCGTCAAACAAGCGGTAGAATGGCTGAAGGTTCCACCGACCGATTACGATTTAATTTTCATGGATATCAAACTTGCCGATGGGCTCAGTTTTGAGATTTTCAAACATGTTTCTGTTTTCAAACCTATTATC
>JAGQVA010000571.1 GCA_020438265.1 Bacteroidota bacterium | reverse complement strand
GGTGTGGGAGAGCGTACACGTGAAGGAAACGATATCCTGCGGGAGATGATTGAGGCAAACGTTGTAAAATACGGAAAAGGTTTTGAAGAAGATCTTCACAAAGGAAGCTGGGCTCTGGATAAAGTTGATTATGATGAGCTGAAAGACTCTAAACTGACCATGGTGTTTGGTCAGATGAAGGAGCCTCCTGGAGCACGTGCACGAGTGGCCCTGACTGGTCTGACAATCGCTGAGTACTATCGCGATGGTGATAAAGACGATGCCAAAGGTCGTGACGTACTTTTCTTCATTGATAATATCTTCCGCTTTACCCAGGCTGGTTCTGAGGTATCAGCCCTTCTGGGACGTATGCCTTCAGCGGTAGGATATCAGCCAACACTGGCTTCTGAGATGGGTGCGATGCAAGAGCGGATTACTTCTACCAAAAGAGGTTCTATTACTTCTATTCAGGCCATTTATGTACCTGCGGATGACTATACTGACCCTGCACCTGCAACGACATTTGCTCACCTTGATGCAACTACAGAGCTTTCACGTGCATTGTCAGCACTGGGTATCTACCCTGCGGTGGATCCATTGACATCTACTTCCCGAATCCTGCAGCCAGATATCGTAGGTGATGAACACTACAACTGTGCACAGCGTGTGATTCAGATTCTTCAGAAGTACAAAGAATTACAGGACATTATTGCTATTTTGGGTATGGACGAACTTTCTGACGAAGATAAATTAGCGGTAGAAAGAGCACGTAAAATTCAGCGTTTCCTCTCTCAGCCTTTCTTCGTTGCTGCCCAGTTCACAGGTCTGGATGGTCAGTTTGTATCGATTGAAGACACTATTAAAGGGTTTAATATGATCCTGAATGGTGAATTGGATCAGTATCCAGAACAGGCTTTCTACCTGAAAGGAAATATCGATATGGTTGTTGAAGCTGGTGAAAAATTACTGGCTCAGGCCTAATGTTTAACAAGTTTGGGATTTATTGGCGAGAGTTCAAAGAATTTTGCTATATTGTAGCGCTGAATAGTTCATTGAGTGTTTTTCCCGCTAATTAATCCCAAATTGAATTTATTTTCGACTTATGAAAACTTTTGATTTGGAAATCGTAACCCCCGAAGGAAGTGTTTTTTCCGATGCTGTACAAAGTGTACAGGTTCCCGGCACCAACGGAAGCTTTCAGGTATTGGTAAACCACGCTCCAATTATTTCAACATTAGGTAATGGTAAGGTGAAAGTCGTCAAAGAAGACGGTAGCGAGTTAGAATACCATACTCAGGATGGTGTGGTGGAAGTGATGAACAATAAGACCATTATTTTAGTTGAAAAGATATTAGAAGATTAATTTCCTGAAAAGGAATCAAAGATACTGTGTTTGTTTGTTGTAAAAGGGCTGGCCCGCGAGGGCTGGCTTTTTTTTTATTCAGACCTGTCAGGTTTTCGAAAACCTGGCAGGTCTAATTTTTTACCCCCTAAAAAAGAAAAATTCCAAAACCCTTGAATACGAATTTATCTCCCTTTTATTTTAAAGAATGTAATTTATTTTTATCAAAAAATCAGTCCCTAAACAATTGATTTTCAGCGAAAAAATGCTTTATATTTGTATGAATAAAGGTAGGAGTGCTTTCCCTGGCATAGTTGGAATCCCAAACCAATGAAAAGCCTTTTTTCAGGATTCATTTTGTGGTGATCAACTTTCTTGATAATTACTTTTGGCCCATTGCGGTTAATTGTGTAATTTTTGACATGGGCAATCTTATGAAAATGAAAATATTCGTTCAAACTTATATAAGAACTTACTTTCTCAAGTAAGGTCAGGTCTTGCGTTTGACGCAAAAACCTGGCGATTTTGTGTTGAGGTTTTGGTAAGGAGGCTGGTCTGCATATGCAGATCAGCTTTTTTCTGTTTGTAATCCAATGTTTTTATTTATTTTTAGGGCGCCTAAACTGATGACATATTATGAAGAATCTATTACCTCTACAATTGGCGTTACTACTTTTAATTTTTTCAGCTTGTAAAGAAGAGCCACCAGAACCTATTCCCTTTCCCAATGAGCCAGAAGTAAATTATGGCTTTTTTCTGGATAGCCTCGTTGAAAAAGGGATTACTGATGACAAAATTCCTGGTCTGGCCATTGGCGTAGTCAGAAATGGTGAAATCGATTGGGAACAAGGATACGGCCTGGCTAATCGGGAAGAAGGAATTGAAGTAACCAAAAATACCTCATTTATCCTCAACCAGGGGGCAGACCTCATCCTGACCACCATTATCCAGCAGGCAGTCGACAAAGGTCTTATTGACCTGGACGAAAATATCAACCGTTATATCCCCTTTAAAATTGTCAATCCCATTTACCCCAATGCGGTGGTTACCATGAGAATGTTGCTTTCTCACACAGCAGGTCTGGCTGACAATACCGCTTTGTTAAGCAGTATGTATGTAGCTGGTGATTCGGATGCAGATCTGAAGGAGTTTCTCACTGAATACCTGCTTCCCGGTGGGGCTAATTATTCTGCCGCTAACTTTACGACTTCCCGTCCGGGAAAAACATACGAATATTCAAGGGTAGGAATCGCCCTTGCTGGTTATATACTTGAGAATGCGACAGGAATTGAACTGGATATTTATAGCAAAACCCATGTTTTTACCCGTTTGGGTCTGTCCAATGTATCCTGGTTCCTTAGTGATTTAAGACAGGAGCGAGTAGCTATTCCCTACGTAAACGATGGAGGTGCATTAGTCCCACAAAACAATTATGGCTATCCTTTTTATCCCAGTGGACAGCTAAGAATGAATATAAGTCAGCTATTAAGAGTATTAATCGTTCTGACCCAAAATGGTTCTTATGGTACACAGCGAATTCTCAAACCATCTTTTGTTGCAGAAATGAAAGAAGTGCAGTACCCACGAGCCAGTGCAGGACAAGCCTTAGCCTGGCGATATGTGGAAATCAACGGACGCACCCTTTTGGGAATTTCAGGCTTTGATACCGGCAGCAGTTCCAGAATTTATATCGATCCAGCCACAAACGTCGGGGTGGCTATCCTGACCAATGGCCGAGGATATGGCAGTCGATTAAATGAAATCCTGGTTAAAGCTTTTGAAGTCGCAGAAACGGAGGGAGAATAATGGGAAAAGATCATAAAAATCCAGAAGAGGGTTCTCAGGAAAAAAATCCTGAAACGATCAACTCTGGAACTGAAATCAATCCCAAAGGAAAACCTCAAAAAAAATCATGGGTAGACCGTTTTCTGAATATTATTGAAGTAGGAGGAAACGCGCTGCCCCATCCTGCCACCCTTTTTGGTATTCTGGCTTTACTGGCAATTTTATTTTCAGGAATTTGTACCTGGCTGGGGGTTGAAGCGGTTTTGCCTGAAGGTTCTTACAAACCTGGCGATCCCAATGTGGTCAAACCCGTAAATATGCTTTCCGTTTCCGGCTTGCATTATATTCTCACTTCCATGGTCACCAATTTTACAGGCTTTGCTCCGCTAGGTACTGTTTTGGTAGCTCTTTTGGGAATTGGTGTGGCTGAGGGCAGTGGATTGATTGGAACCGGACTCAGACTGTTGGTCCTCAAAGCCCCGGCAAGGCTATTGACTTTGGTACTGGTTTTCGCAGGAGTACTTTCCAATATGGCCAGTGAAATTGGTTATGTATTGCTGGTGCCTCTGGGAGCAATCATATTTCTGGCTGTAGGCCGGAACCCCATTGCAGGTATGGCAGCGGCCTTTGCGGGCGTTTCTGGCGGTTATAGCGCAAATCTCGCCCTTGGAACAGTGGACCCGCTTCTTGCAGGACTCTCACAGGAAGCTGCTCAGTCAGTAGTCGGCTTTGAAACCTACACAGTAAACCCGGCAAGTAATTACTACTTTATGGTAGTTTCTACTTTTCTGATAACGATTTTGGGTACGTTCGTAAGCGAGAAAATTGTTGAACCACGATTGGGAAAATATCAGGGAGACATCAAAGCAGAAGAAATCAAAGGGCTCACCAAAGATGAAAAACGTGGACTGTTATACGCTTTCATCACAGTCATGATCTTTTCCATTATTTGCCTGATTGGACTTATTCCCTCAGATGGTTTTTTACGCAACCTAAGTGTTTCACCTGAAGAGAGTTTTCTCAAATCTCCTTTTTTAAAAGGAATTGTGGCTATCATTTTCCTTTCGGCTGCGCTGGCTGGCATTGCCTATGGAATTGGTGCAAAGACCATTAAGAATGATTCCGATGTGATGAAAGGAATGGGTAAGAGTATGGAGTCCCTGGGTACGTACATCGTTCTTGTGTTTTTTGCCGCGCAATTCGTAGCATACTTCAAATACTCAAATCTGGGTACCATTATCGCAATCAATGGT
>JAGQVA010000570.1 GCA_020438265.1 Bacteroidota bacterium | reverse complement strand
TATTTTTATCTCCCGTCAGAATAAATTGCAGGTAATGGTGGTCCGGAAGGAGTGTTTCTGCATTATTCCTGTAAATAAAGGGAGGCATATTGACATTATTAATGACCAGATCAAGGTCTCCATCATTGTCAAGATCTCCATAAGCGCTACCATTGGAGTGGCTGGGAGTTCCCAAACCCCATTCGGCAGCTTTATTTTCGAGGCTTAAAGAACCATTATTAGCAAAAATATAATTCGGGATAGGGTTGGAAGGAATCGCGTCAATTAATTGCTTAAAATCTACTCCTTCCTTGGAAATAATGGTTTTGACGGTTCTGGGATCAGCAATAAAATGAATAAAGTCCTGATCAGTAAGGTCCTGATAAATTCCATTCGCCACAAAAATATCTTTGTAGCCATTATTATCGAGGTCCATAATGAGCGCTCCCCAGCTCCAGTCTGTAGCATGTACACCTGAAAGTCTTCCGATTTCACTAAAAGTAATCTCTCCGTCAGGGGTAGTTGGGCCATTATTCAATTGCAAAACATTACGGGTAAACTGATGATAATAACCATTTTTCACATTGGACTGATACTTATTCCAGTCTTCAAAAGTGGTTTTGGTTTTCATTCGTTCCTCTCCTTCCGGCAACATATCCGTTACAAAAACCTCGGGGTATCCATCATTATTCAGGTCTGCCATATCGGCTCCCATCGAAGCAGCGCTTATTTCCCGCATTTGTTTTTCCAAAGACTCGGTAAACGTTCCGTCATGGTTGTTGATATACAGATAATCTCTTTCAAAAAAGTCATTGGAAACGTAAATATCCTGCCAGCCGTCTCGATTGACATCTCCTACTGTAACTCCCAGCCCAAAACCGATAATTGAGCCGTAGATTCCGGCTTTTTCACTTATATCCACAAATTTACCTCCATCATTTCGATAGAGTTTATTTCCCCCCAAAGAATCGCGATTATCTCTTTCATTTTTTCGCAGGTCAAACTGGCCTATCGGGCGAAAAGAGTTATTGAGAAGATAACAGTCCAGATCACCGTCTTTATCCATATCAAAAAAGGCCGCATGGGTGGAAAATCCTTTGTCTGCGATTCCATATTCCTCTGCGTGCTCCGAATAGGTCGGAATACCATCTTCAGAAATCCCGTCACAGATAAACAATTCATTATGACGGTGTTCTCCTTCCGGATTGCCAGATTTACAGACATAAATATCGAGGAGATTATCTCCATTAACATCGACCAGACTTACTCCGGTAGACCAGACATTGGCACAGGCGACTCCGGCCTGATCAGTTACATCTTTAAACTGGAAATCACCCTGATTGAGATAAAGACGATTGGAAACCATATTTCCAATCATGTAAATATCAATGAGACCATCATTATTGACGTCTCCAAGGGCGACTCCTCCCCCGTTGTAAAAATTGCGGTAGGTATATACATTAAATTCTTCGGAATACTCAAGTTGGTTAATAAAATCAACTTGCGTCCAGGAAGAAGGCAATTCAGAGAATAATGCTTCCACAGGTACCGCTTCCTGTGAATTTTCATACTGATTACAGGCCATCATCAGACTTACCAATCCCCCAAATAATATCGCTCTGAAATGATTTCTCATAAGACAAAAAGGTGTAGAAAAAGAAAGCAAGTAACGGTGTCACTTGCTTTCTTTTTTATTCATCAAAATTAACTTCTGTTAGTTATAACCAGTATTTTGTTTCAGGTTCGGGTTCGCATCCAGCTGATTTTTAGGAATAGGGAAAATATTCACGTGAGGATCAGTTACCGGTTTGAAGTCCCACTCATCGTTGTATTTTCCAAAGCGAATCAGGTCAGAACGACGCTGTGCTTCAAAACAAAGCTCACGGCCTCTTTCCGCGATTAAATCTTCAGGAGTCAATACACCTAAAGCAGGAACCTCTGCACGAGATCTGATTTCATTGACCAAAGCTAAAGGATCACCTGTGCTGAGTCTCCACTCACACTCCGCTTTCATCAAAAGTACATCTGCGTAACGGAAAATAGGCATATCATTGCTCAGGTTATCAGTAGCTCCTAACGCAAATTCAAATTTACCGATACGTGCACCTGCCTGACGCAACGTGTTAGGGAAGTGCTCATTAATTTCAGGGGTGAAATTTACTTCAGGTCCATCAGGGTCGTTAGTCTCATATCCGGGGTCAGAAATTGGAGTACCGGCTGAAGAATACTGAGGACCAACCAGGAAGCTTGCTTTTCTTACATCCGTATCGTCGAAAGAGTTGTAGAACTCCTGAATGGAACAGTATCCATTCCAGGGCTGGGCAGTCAGGTTATAAGTAGCCTGGCTGGAATAATGCAATGTACGCATTACCAGGTTATTACCCTGTGCAAATACCTGATCATAAGGAATCGCAAAGATCGTCTCTGGAGAAGAACCATTATCAGTTTTGAAGTTGTCAAAGTAATTGGGGGTAAGACTATAATTACCTGAGTTAATCACTTCATTACACTGATCAAGAGCCTTTTGCCACTGAGCAGTACCCGTATACACCTGAGCATTGAGATAGAGTTTTGCCAGCAATACACGAGCAACCCACTGGTTCATTCTTCCATAGGTAGAAAGATCAGCAGCATCACTCAGAAGCGGAAGGCTTTCATTTAATTCTTTTTCAACAAAATCATATACATCCTTGCGGTCAGAAGTAGCCGGAGCATAGTCTGCAGGCACATCAAACTGGTCCACAATAGGTACATTACCATAAGTATCGAGTAACCAGAAATAGAATAACGCTCTCAGGGCTCTCAATTCAGCGATAAACGCCTCTGATCCGGGAGCATTTAATTCTTCAAAAGTAAAGATCAGTCGGTTACAAGTATTTACTCCACCAAAGAGGAAGTTCCAGGTTCCGTTCGGAATAGGATCATCTGATTTGTATTCCTGACGATGCAGACGAATCCAGTGTCCACCATCAAACCAGTCCTGGCCACGCTGAGGAACGATAACCTCATCGGTAGAAACTTCCTGAGCGGCATAAAAATCACCCATAAAGCCGTAGAGAGATGTATAACCGCTACCCAAAGCAGATATAAACTGGTTATCATCCTGGAAGAAGTCATCAGTAGTCACCTGGCTGAAGAGCTCTTCTTCAAGGCTTGTACATGATTGATTTAGGGATGAGGTTACTGATAGTAAGATCGTTACTACCAGAAACCGTCCAATTATTTTTATTTTATTCATGTCGTTTTATTTCTAAAATATGTGAATTTCAATTAGAATCCAAGATTAACACCAACAGTAATTGTACGAGTACGGAACCATGTATTACGACGGTCAATACCAGGCATCAATACACTTTCAAAAGCATTGTCATTGCCAGAATCCTCAAATCGGATCTCAGGATCTACTCCACTATAATTCGTGAAAGTCAGGAGGTTTTGGCCTGAAATATAGAATCTCAGGTTAGAGATTGGCATATTGGAAGCATCCACATTATAGCCCAGGGTCGCGTTGTCAAGCTTAACGAAAGAAGCATTTTCAACATGATAGCTGGAGAACTTAGGCGCGTCAGTCAGTTCCTGAATATCCAGAGCTCCTCTCAATACATTATAGGAGTTAATTACACTTGGTACTTCATAGAATGCGCGGAAAGTATTAAGCAGATCGTGCCCAAATACTCCTCTGAAGAAGAAATTCAAGTCAAAATCACCAAAGGTGAAAGAGTTGTTGAATCCAAGTTGGAAATCAGGCAAACCATTACCAATTACCTGCTCATCATCCAGACAGTCACAGTTGGTACCATCACCATCAAGGTCTTGTACGTTCCAGTTTCCATCTTCTTTTACAGGGTTGTCAAGAGGTACAACTGGCCCCCAGATTTCACCCAGTGGGTTTCCTTCTTTTACTCTTACCAGTGGAGTACCATTCAAACCAGGAGCTCCGAGGTTACCAATCAGGCGTTCGTCACCAAAATTCAGATCATCATTGGAAAGAGAAACCAGATTCGTGGAGAAAGTAGAGAAATTGAAAGCGGGCTCCCAGGAGAAACCATCGTTATCAATCGCCAGGTATCTGAGATTAGCTTCAATCCCTTTATTATTCAACTGTCCGATATTAACCCATGTTTCAGGTACGAGGTTTGGAGGCACAGGAACAGGGAAGTAGAGTAATAAATCACGGGTATCGCGGTTATAAACATCGATTGTACCGCTCAATTTATTATCCAATAAAGAGAAGTCAAGACCAATATTGATTTCAGCTTTGGTTTCCCATTTCAAATCAGGGTTTGCGTTAGAAGCAGGGCCATAACTAGGTACATAATTACCATTGAAGAAGAAATTACTACCTGGTCCCAGAAGCAGTTTTGACAAGTAGCTTTCGTT
>JAGQVA010000569.1 GCA_020438265.1 Bacteroidota bacterium | reverse complement strand
GTTTATCTTGAAAAATGAAGGCGTATTTTTTTTGAAGGCGGTAATATAGCTGGACGTCATGGTGGAGATTTTCAAAGGAAGGAATGGTTTTGTCAGCTCTGGCTTCGTTTAATTCATTCCATAATTCATCTGCCAATTCTTTTAAAAGAACTTCCTTGTCTTTGAAGTGGTAAGTCATATTTCCCCGGCTCATTTCCAGCGATTTAGCCAATTCGTGGAGGTTGACGGCTCCATAGCCGGATTGGTTGAAGGTTTTGAGGGCGCGGTGGAGGATTTTTTGTTTGGTAATCATGACTGGTTGATTTGATGCTAATGTAAGAATTTTTAGTCAATATTGACTAAAAATATTAAATAATTAGTGAAAACCTGACAGTTAGGATAATATTATTATTCCCTTAAATTCTCAATGATTTGTTGATAGAATTCCTCTCCAAGGTAGAAACTTGCATCGGAAATGAGTTGGTCTAAAATTGGTTTGACTTTATCAATTAGATTAGCCTCTTTTCCTTGAATCAGGATGCCGATTAGTCCAATTATTTTTATTCCTAATGATTTTGCTGTCCTTCTCCCAGCCTTCTCATCAATAGCTAGATAATCGGCTTTTAATTCATAAGCCAAGGCGATTGCTGCGGATTCTCCTGCATCTAAAGATTCCAATAATTCATTTTCCAATTTCTTATTAGTAGGATCTTGAATTTTGATCCATGGAGAATTATTGAATTCCTTTAGACTTATACCATATTCCTCTAACTTCAGAATCTCTTTTCTTACAGTAGTTGGGATGATTATTTCACCAAAAAGATCGTTTAAAATCTTTAAACGATCAATGAGTATCAGGTTGCTAATTACAGAAGTATCGCTAATTATTATCACTTCTTTTTTTCATCTTTTCAATGGTGGCCAAATCTTCCTGGAATTCTTCATATCCATAATGAATGGGAATTTTGCGTTTTGCCAATTCTTTTTGGAAAATAAATTGAGGTTTATTCGCAAATTCGCTTGCTTTCCCTAGAGTGAATATCTCTTTTTCAAACAGAAATATGGCCAACTCTAATCGGAATTCTTCTTCCGACATAGAAGCATTTTTAAGAAGGGCATCTGTTATTAAAACACTCATTTTCTATTTAATTCATGATTCTTGCTTGAAAATACGATTTTTCGACCATATTGGCTACAAAAATATATTCTTGATAGTAAACCTACTCCCCAACCTCCCCCATCCGCGACTCCCCATCATCGGGTCCATTCTCCAAAGCCAAAACCCCTCTCGGACAAACCGCCGCACAAACCCCACATCCCACACAGGATGACCGCACAATATTCTGCCCACGCTGGGCATACCATCGCACGTCGATACCCATTTCGCAATAGGTGGAACAGTTCCCGCAGGAAATACACTGGCCACCATTGGTTGTAATGCGGAATCGCGATTTGAAGCGCTGAACTAATCCCAGATATGCTGCCAGCGGACAGCCAAAACGGCACCAGACCCTGTTGCCCATCAGCGGGTAAAATCCTGTTCCTACAACACCAGCAAAAATCCCCCCAATCAGAAGTCCATATATCCATCTGATGGTATAGCTGTTGATTCCTAAGAAGTTGGAAGAACTGGTGAAATAGGTATACAAAACGGCGATGGTCATTACTACAGCAAAAACCAATACGCCGTGAATCAAATACCGTTCGATTTGCCATGCAATAAGTTTTTTACTTGAAAGCTGACGGTAGGGATCACCCAGGGTTTCGGCCAGACCGCCGCAACCACACACCCAGGAGCAGTACCATCTTTTTCCATAGAAATACGTGATAATAGGGACTCCCAGTACAAAAAGGGCTATTCCCCAAACCATCATCCAAACGCCAATCTGGGTGGAGGTAAATTCATCCAGCCGATAGTCAAAAAAGAAGGAATAATCCAGCGGCCACATATTCTTCAAATCCATCGAGGGAAGGCGAAGATTATAGAGAATCTGGGGAATGATAAAAGCAAAAGCAAGCTGAAAAAACATTACTGAACTGGTACGGATCAGGTGATATTTGCTGTGCCGGTATTTGGTGAACATGCGGATTCCCATCACGATAATGGCGATGGTATACAGAAATCCATACATAAACCAGCGGTCGGCGTCAGCACCATTTCGTAGCCAGCGGGAAACAGGATCCGCGAGTGCAACCCATTCGGCTATATAAAAATGTTTGTAATAAAGGAGGATGTAGAATAGAATCAGAAAAACTCCCGCTGCAATACCAATCGCTCCTCTGGACATGGCTGAGCTATGATAAATATGATTGTGTTTGATTCCCGGCATTCCGTCGTAAAAAGCAGGGAAAATCCAGATTAAGGCACCAATTGAACCGAAAACAATGATAAAAAGGAAGAATTCGTATTTGTGGTCCCAGTAAAACCCACTGGCCGTGATTTTTGCAATAGAGAATTGATATTCTTCCTGATCAGAATCAAAGATTTTGAAATTATTGACATATCCATCGACTGCGCCTTTGATTCCGTTGCGGACTTTTTCTTTTAATTCATCTTCAGAACCAGCCGATTGCCCAATAAGCCAACTGGAATACGCCAGGACGGTTTCTTTCATTTCTTCTCCCAGAAGTTGATTCGCTTCATCGTAGGATGCCTGAGTTACGGTATAACCATTTTCTCCTTCTACAACTGCGATGTTTGTGTATGTTTCTATTTCTTCTCCAGACAAACCATACTGTGCGGAGATCTTTGTGTTACTGGCTTTGATAGCCTGACTGATTTTGCTGATGAAGGAGAATTTGCCGTAGGTTTGGCCTTTTAGTTTGGTAATTTCTTCGATCACATATTCCCGATGATTTTCCTTCAGCTGGTCTTTTATCTGTGGAATATTCGCTTCGGTAATTTGAAAACTGCTGGTAAAAAGGATTGTGATGAAGGCGAAAAGGGCGATTAGAAAGATTCCCAGACCGGTATATTGAATGTATTTCATTGTGAGTTTTTGGTAATGAGTACAGTGTACAAAAGTAATTTTATGGTGGACGCGGTGCGTCTTCCTGAGCTTGCGAAGGATCTTGGTATCACGAGCGCAGCGAGTGAGCTTTCTACGTAATATATTGATTAGTTAATTAGCCCCATCGCTTTGCTCTGGGTGCTTAGATCCTTCGCAAGGGCTCAGGATGACAATCAATGATTGTAAAAGAGCTTTTTATTCACAGTAATGATATTAGTTACATTAAGGTTTTTGCTTATCATTTCCCTTAAATCACCTTCCCAAAACAGCCAGCACATGTTTCCAGCCTCGCTTCCGCTTTAAAGTCAGATTCGCCCCAGGATTTTGCTGATTGTATAAATCGACAACTTGTGATTCATACTGCGTGAAAAACTCCGGATCAAAATTGGCGGCGCCAAGGTTTTGCAATACCTCTTCGATATGCGTTTCCGATTCGATCCAGTTTTGGCAGACATTCTGGCGGTAGCGAATGCCCATGAGGTTGAAGCCTAAAATTTGACCGCCATCTTCTGCATACACCAGGCGAATGGATTTATTCTCCTTATGATGTTTCCAGAAAAGATGTTTTTCTCCTTCTTTGATTCCATTTCCCACCGAACCATAAACCTGATACTCCATATTGATAAATTTGGCGGAATTGAACCATGTGGATTGGCGGAAAATGGTAGGGGTATCGCACAGTGTTTTTGCTAATATTGGCCCCATAAGCTTCCCTGTGTACCAAACTGCTTCTATGCTTTTTCTGCCTGAAACCGGATTCCTTAATTCAGCACAATCGCCCACTGCGTAAATGTCTTTGACAGAAGTTTCCAGATAATCATTTACAAGAAATCCACGATTGGTTTCGATTTCTGTGTTTTTGGCTAATTCAATATTGGGATAAACGCCTGCTGTCAGTCCAACAAATTGGCAATCAATGGTTTCGCCTTTATTGGTTACCACAGCTTTTACCCGACCATTTTCATCGGGGAGAATTTCTTTTAATTCTGTTTCCAGCCTCAGATCAATTCCGCCTGCGTTGTAAATCTCCTGATTGATCATTTCTGATTCTTCCGGCGGCATTACCCCATCCCAAAAACTTTTCTCCCTCACCAGAAAGGTTACAGGAATATGCCGAGAGTGAAACATCTCCGCCATTTCGATTCCAATCAATCCTCCTCCGACAATAACTGCGTGTTTCAGATCTTTTGAATATTTCTCCATCGAATCCAGATCCTGCTTGTTCACCATGCCCTGAACGCCTTTGATGTCTTGTCCCGGCCAGCCAAATTTGTTGGTTTTGGAGCCTGTGGCCAGTACCAGTTTGTCGTAACTAATGGATTGGCCATCGGCAAATTGGAGGGATTTCGTAGTCGGATCAATCTGCGAAA
>JAGQVA010000055.1 GCA_020438265.1 Bacteroidota bacterium | reverse complement strand
TATACCACGGGCAGTTTTGAAGGAACTGTGGACTTTGGCCAGTTTACTTTTACTTGTGCAGGAGGAACCTATCCGGATATTTTTATTTCAAAACTAAATGTTTCAGGAGAATTTGTTTGGGCGAAAGCCTTTGGAGATACCAATGATGACGTGGGAAAAGGAATTGCTGTAGATGATTCAGGGCATGTATATGTAACTGGTGAATTTTACGGAATCATTGATTTTGGAAGTATGCCAGGACTTGGTCGGTTAGATGCGGGTATAAGCCGCAGTAATTTTATTCTAAAGCTGGATCAGTTTGGTGGATTTGTTTGGGCCAATCGTTTTGGGACAGGTTCTGGAGATGGAATTGCACTCGATGGTTCACACAATGTATATACGATTGGAGATTTTTCCGGAACGGCAGATTTTGACCCGGGAATCGGGACTTTCGAACTTACTTCACAAGGAAGCACATTTATATCCAAACTGGATGCAGGAGGAAGTTTTGTATGGGCATTTAATTACGAAGGGCCTGGGAGTACAATCGGAATGGGAATCGCAGTTGATGGTTCCGAAAATGTATATACCACAGGCGCTTTTTCAGATTCCATTGATTTTAACCCTGACCCTGTGGGAAAGTTTTCTCTGGCTCCAGTAGGTAGTTTTGATATTTTTGTGTCAAAATTTCAACCTTTCCCTTTAGATATTCAGGAAATTCCTTCTCAACGCCTGTTTTCCATTTACCCCAACCCCTCTAACGGTCAGATCCATATAGAGGCAGATGCCAGTCTAATCCGATCTGCCTATAGTTTATTCGACCATTCGGGAAGAGTTGTATTATCCGGGACATTGCTCACAGAAAACACGATCGTTAACCTGGAAAATTTCCCTGGCGGGTTATATACCTTGATCATTCATCAAAAAAACAGACAGGCATTTAAAGTGATGAAGTATTAAGAGTGAATACCATATTTTCCCTGGGTTATATCAAGCCTTTTGAGACATTTTCTTTTGGTAGCAGTTCTCGGGCTTATGGCACGCCCGGAGCTGGTGGCTCTTTTGGATTTGCAGATCCCGATGCAGAATTGAGTTTTGCCTATGTAATGAATAAATGTGGATTTTATCTTTGGGATGATCCCCGAGAGGTGGCACTGAGAGAGGCTACTTATCGTTGTATCAAGAATATGTTTTAGGAAATCCGTCTTTTTTTGTCATAAAAGATGATATTTTGTTTGTTCTCTCTACATAATATCATCTTTTATGATCCAATACCTGCTTTCATTTGTATGATAGGTGGATGTATTAAAAGTAAATTTAAACCAGATTATAAATTGGATTTTGCTGACTCTGAGCTGCAATTTCTTTGAGTCTTGCATCCATCTGAATAATCATACAAGCTCTAAATGCAATTCTGTAAAAATCAGGTCCCTGACTGCTGCTTTTAATTTTATACTGCCAGGCTCTTGGTAAGAAAGACTTTACTTTCCTGCGGGTGATCGTTTTGAAATTTTGCCTTTTACCAATCTGAACTTTTGTATCCGGATTTAGATTTTTGATTAAATGCTGAATGAATTTCTGATTAAAAGGCCCGGAATTCATCGAATCCTGTAAATTTTGCCGCACAAAATTAACTACCAAGGGATGGCGAAGATATTCTTTATAATCAACTACGCTATCTGTAATGGCGAAGGGAATCCCCGGATTTAATTTTTTGACCAGTTGGTTTAACAGTGTTTTACCTGCGCGATATTCATCGGGAAGGGTTTTGTATAAATTCACCACTGCTGTGGTTTGCAAAGGCGAAAATACCTCGGTGTGGAGCAGTTTTAAATCATTTCTTCCTCCATGACACGATGGAGCGCGATACTCAATAAAAGCACGATCTCTGTATTCTGTAAATGTTTCATCGTCTCTTTTTTGCAGATCTTTCGGGATATCCTGGTCTGAAAGTTCCCAGGTATCATAAAGCTCCTTATTAAAGCTGTTTTTAAATGGAGGCATGCATAAATATTCCCATACCTCCTCAACACTTTTTGCAACAGGCATTTGTGAAACGGGAAGGTCTCCCCGAATAATACCTTCAATATTCTGATCAAAAAACTGATTCCACACATCAAATCCGTCTACATATCCGGCAATGGCGTCAACACGGCCTTCTCCTATCGTTAAAAATCTGTCAAAAATCTGCTCAAAAGGTAAAGGGGAGATATCGACTGGATAAAATTCGTGAGAAAGATGAAAATGTTTGGCCAGTTTTTTTGCTGTATATACATCGCCAATGGGATTCTTTTCTGCACTGGAATGCCCCCATGAAAGGGTACGCAAATTCAAGTCTCTTTTCATCAACAGCAAAAGTGCTCTGGAATCAACTCCTCCAGATAAGGGCAATACCCAACGATGATAATCGAGGTTAATGCTTCCGAGAAGGTTGGTCATTTCTTCCTGATAATAGGAGAAATACCGGGACGAATCCATTTTTACAGGAGAAAATGATAACTTATTGGTAACTTCATCCAGTGTCCATTGATTCCTGTCTAATACGATTTTTGAGTGATTACTTCTTACCTTGCGAATTCGTTGATCCCAGCCCATCAGTGGACCGTGATGCCCTCCTGAAAGAAACCAGGGATAGGTTTTCGGATTGGGTTGATAGGAGCCCAATAAGGAGATAATCGCAACCTGAGATGAAGAGGCAATAAATACCTGCTCATCGTAATAATACCACATTGGGTGGGTCCCGGAAACATCAGATACCAACTCAAGGGTATCTTCATTGGCCCTGATCAGTGCATAATTTCCATCGGGAATTCCTCCTCCTGGTATATGCCAATCCTGTGGTTTATGAGTCAATAACCCGAGATAAAAGCTATCATTTTTTACCTCAAGGATATCCAAAGGATTGATGATGGACATTGATAACCCTGGCGATTGAATAGATCTCATCGGGTTAGGAGTAAAATGATCCGGGACGAATTTTTCTGTAAGATTGGTAAAATTAAGTGGAATTGGCAGAGGCGTAACATTTGACTCTCTTTGACAGAGACAAATAAATTTCATAAAAAAAGAGTAATAGGTCCTACAAATACGGGTCGGTTGAAAATCAAATCAAAAATGGCACCAAATAACAAATTGTCGGTTGATTTTTTCCGATAAATCGAAATAGTTTATATAGCTGACTCACCCTCCCCAAACTCCTTATCCGTTTCCCCGCCCCAATACCGATTATACAGATAACTAAAAATATCCATAAAAAGCTTGTAAAGAATCAGACAAACAGCCACAAAGGTTGAAACGGTCGACGAAACAGCCAATAATAACCCAAAAATCATCACCAGTTGCTGAATGACTATGCGGATCGTGATATTCAATCCTTCATTCAGAACGCCCGTATTTTCATACTCTTTTTGACCAACGTATTTTTTTCGGTAATAATAATAATGCTCAGCAAACATCAGCAAAAGTATCCACCAGAATAAGGAAAACCCCATGACGTATTCTCCTTCAAGGTGATTGCCGAAATAGGATATCCCCGAAATCAGGTTCATGAGAGTTAATTCCAATAAGGCAACGGGGATGCTTAAAACGATAAAGGCGAGGATAAAAACGAATTTAAAACCTTTTCGAAAAATTCCGCTAATTTTCCCCAACCAGCGAAAAATTCCTCTTTTTTGATTGCGGCCAGCTTTACTCATTTTCCCCAACCAGGCGATATTATGTTTGGCCCGCCACATTTTGAGGATGGCAAACCACGCAAGAAGAAGGGTCTCAATAAAGTACAAATACACGGCATCCACAGCATCCCAACCTTTAAATAAAACCGCATACAGAGGCAGGAGGTCAATAATCAGGATAATTAAGAGAAATGGATAATTCTTCTTGAGGTTGGCGTTGAATCTTTTGAGGAGGAAATCACTAAAGGTCATGAAGTAGATGTATTTGCCTGAATGAGGTAAACGAGCCGACAAGAAACAAAAAATACCGCAAATGAGCGATAGATAAGGAGGCAAACGACAGGTAGTTTTGCTGAAAAAGCAAATAATGAAACTACCTATTTTCAAAATCCTTACTGCAATTTCCTTAATATTTCCACTTTTGCTCCAGGCTCAGGAAGCTTCTAAACCAGGGGTTTACATCATCTTTGATGGTTCCGGCTCGATGTGGGGAAGGCTTGCAGATAATTCCATGAAAATCCAGACGGCAAAAGACGCCCTTGGCGATTTTATCGAAGGAGATTTTTCAGGAAAAGAACTCGCCTTGCGGGCTTATGGACACCGTAGAGAAAAAGATTGCAGCGATTCTGAATTACTGGTTCCATTTGGTGATCCTGAAAAGGTGATTGAGGTTTTTAAGGAAAAAGTTCAGGGAATTCAACCCAAAGGGCGCACGCCTATAACCTTTAGTTTTCGGGAAGCTTTAAAGGATTTTGGAGATCGAAAAGGAGACATTATTCTGATCAGCGACGGAATAGAAACCTGTGATGAAGATCCTTGTGAATTAATGAAAGAATGGAAAGCAAAAAATGTCAATATCAGGGTTCATGTCGTAGGATTTGGTGTGGAGGAAAAAGCCAAACTGGCCCTACAGTGTATTGCCAATGAAGCTGGTACCGAATACCACGACGCCAAATCTGCCTCGGAATTGAGTGAAGGGCTTCAGGATATTCGCACAGAATCCGGCTCAGACGGAGTATATCTGATAGGACTTGACGCCAAAGGAAATGAATTACAAACCACAGGATTTCTTTCTGCCAAAGGAAGGGAAACCATAGAAATAAAGAGTCATTTTCGCAACGCTGTTCCTGCGGGTACTTACACTTTGAAAGCAGGTGTAATGACAAAAAATGGAAATCTTTACAAGCCCATCGAGCAAACTGTTTCTATTCCACAAGGGCGCGACCATACCATTAACATCAAAATTGAGGAACCCCCAAGTGTCAAAGCCAAATATATGGATGGGAAAGAAGAAGAAAGAGGAGCGATGATTTATGCATGGCAGAATGGAAAAGAGATTTTTTCCTTCAGGTGGCTGGATGAAGTGTATGTAGACGAAGGGAGTTACGAATTTCATACGCAACCCAACCCTGAAAACAAACTTACTGTCAAAGAATCATTTCGTGCTGGTGATCATAAGGAAATCATTTTTCAAATGGTTCACACAGTTCAGATTTACGTCAAATTTCTGGCTTCAGGATCGGGTATTCAGTTTCGTAAGAACGCTGAATTATATCAAAATGGGGAGAAAAAATATGCGGTGCATGTGAGTAATGGGGCTTCAGTTTTGCCAGGGGTTTATGATTTTCATTTGCCTGATAACCTCACTCCTTATACAGAAAAAAACGTTACGATTACATCCGAACCTAAGCAGGAATTTAATATAACGGTTCCCTGCGGTCATGTTACTGTTATTTATCAGACTGCCGATGGTTCCAAAGACAAAGATGATCGCTGCTGGATTGCTGATGCAAACGGGAAGAATAGTTCTTATCGAAATTCGGGGGAGAAATATCCTTTGACGCCTGGAAAATATCAACTGACAGGCTGGAAGCATAAGGGAAATTATGAACCAGTCTATTTTGAGGTGAAAGCAGGGGAGGAGAAGGTGGTTTATTTGAGGAGGAAGTAGAGGCCAGTTTTAAGAAAAACACGGAGGCACAGAGGTATTAATAATTAACTGCTTGGCACCGCGCTTCAGTGCCTCCGTGTTGACTATTCAGAAACCATCAATTCGTAGGCTTATCCGGAGCTGGTGCACTCGCATGAAAATTCTTCGCAATCCGCCGCGCATAATTGTCCAGAAGTTCAATTACCCGTTTTTGATTATCTGATTTGACGATCAGCCCAATATGCCAGTCTTTATTCATTCGCCAGCAGATTTCAGGGTCGGTGAAACTATGCGTTCCGGGTTTTTCATATCGGCTCAATGAAACGACGATTCCAGCGTAGTTTTTCTCAACCTCAGGCAGTTCGTAGGTTTCGCCTTTTGCCAGAGCTGTTTCAATTTTGGCCCATTCCGCCCAAAGGTTAATCCCTGATGAAGCTTCTACCATGTCTGCCAGATTCGCTCCGCCTACTCTGGAAGAAGTTTCCAGGAAGTAATATTTTCCGTCTTCATGACCTTTGATAAACTCGGTATGCGAAGCGCTATAATTCATCCCAAAAGCCTTCATAACGGCTTTGTTGAGTTTGGTAAGCTCTTTATCGTCTTTGGAACCAAATTCAGTTGTCACCGAACGGAAAATCCCGCCGCCATGTGCCACGTCAAAAGGAGGATTGATGTACTGACTGACTCTGGAAAAAACCACTTTTCCGTTGACATTCAATGCGTCTACATGATAAACATCGCCGGGGGCAAATTTTTCCAGCAAGTATTTGGGACGCTCATCACCCAGTTTGTCCAACTGATGCCAGAGTTCTTCTACTGAATGAATTTTTTTGATTCCGGCAGCAGAAGCAGCCAGGCGCGGTTTCAGCATCCACGGCGGAGAAACCCGCTGGGTATATTCATGAATATCCTGATTGTGAAACAACGCAGTGAATTCAGGTACGGGAATTCCGGCTTCATGCGCTTTCATGCGCATAGCCAGCTTGTCCCGAAAATATCGGGCAGTTGTTTCTCCCATACCTGGAATGCGAAAGTTTTCCCGCAAATGTGCAGCTTTTTCCACATCAAAATCATCCAGAGAAACGAAACGATCAAACTTGATATCGCGCATTTTGTAGGCAATACCGTTGATCAGATGTTCCATATTCCAATGGTTGTTCTCATCCTCTTCCATGTAATATACATCGTCGATATGATCCCATGGCCAGGCTTCATGCTGAAGTTTTTTTGAGGTAATGAGGTAAACTTTATTTCCCTGTTCTTTACAGGAACGAAGAAATGCTTCTCCTTTAAAGTAGCTGGTTATACATAAGAAATGTAAAGGGCGATTTTCCATTTCGGGTTTATTTAGAAGTTAGTTCTTTTTATTTTTTAATCAGACCTTCCAGGTTTTCAAAACCTGGAAGGTCTTTGAATATTATAATGCAATTTTCTTCATATACTCCACCAGGAGCCTGACTCCATAGGCAGAAGCACTTTTCATTTTGGTGTATTCGGAATCTCCAAAAGCCACACCTGCAATATCCAGGTGAGCCCAATGTGCAGAATCTTTGACAAAATATTCGAGAAATTTTGCGGCAGTAATGGCTCCTGCTAAAGGTTTTCCGCTAAAATTTCTCACGTCTGCAATATCAGACTGAATATCACTATCATAGTCATTCCACAGAGGTAATTGCCAGACTCTTTCGTGAATTCTGTAGCCGATTTCCGAGAGTGATTTTACCAGATTATTATCATGTGAAAACAGAGCGGCGGCGGTGTATCCCAACGTTCTTACACTACTTCCGGTCAGCGTCGCCAGATCTATGATTACTTCCGGATTATAGTTTTTACACATATAAGCCAGGGCATCGGCCAGAATCAATCTGCCTTCTGCATCTGTATCAATAATCTCAATGGTCTTTCCAGAATAGGAGTTAATCACATCTCCGGGTTTGACACTATTGGCATCTACGGCATTTTCAGCTGAGGGAACCAGGCCAACTACGTGAACATTCAATTGTAACCGGGCAGCTAATTCGATAGCACCAATGACCGCTGCTGCGCCTCCCATATCACTTTTCATATAGTGCATATTGGAAGAAGGTTTGATCGAAATTCCCCCGGTGTCGAAAGTGATTCCTTTTCCTACAAGACCTATCTGCGGGCGATTGGAATCGAGGTTTTCGGGTTTATACTCCAGTTTTATCATGACTGAAGGATAAATACTTCCCTGTCCGACGGCTAATAAAGCAGTCAATCCTTCTTTTTCCAGGTCTTCCTTGTGAAGTATCTCGGCATGATAATCATATTTTTTTGCTGACTCCAGAGCATAATTGGCAATCCATTCAGGGGTTTTGATATTGGCAGGACTATCTACCAAATGCATCATATTCATCATCGCCTGAGCGGTAATTTTTCCTTCCTCGGCCAGAGCTTCAGCTTTATGGTTAGAATGGAGAACCGTTAACTCAAATGATTCATCAAAAAAATTGCTTTCAGGTTTATCAGTTGTTTTCAGGCTGCCAATCTGATAAGTAGCCAGGTAAGTACCCATAGTCAGACTAAAAATAGCCTTTACAGGTAAATGACTCATATCGACAACAACTCCTTTGTCCCAGTGTTTGTGATTCCGGAAGGCCAGACTTCTGAAGGCGAATTGAAGTTGTGGAAGGTCTTTCTCATCTCCCAGTCCCAGCAAAAATATTCGCAAGGGTTTTTCAGGGTGATTCAGACTGGCTATTTCCTTAAAATCTCCATGAAAAGGAGGAAGATATTGAATGCCGGAAACTTCCCTAATCTTTTCCGTATCTACCTCATCCTTAAAAAAAGGGAAAATGAGGATTTGGGTAGATTCTGGTAGAGTAGGTATGATATTTATTTTCATGATAATTTCTTATTCGTTAAAATATAGCCATTTAACCGCGTTGGGAAATGCATTTTTCCAGTGAACCTCGCTATGGGTTCCTTCCGGGTTAATGGATAAATGAAACCTCAGCTTCGATTGATCTGCATTGGTCCGGAAAAGGGAAGACTGAAGCCTTTTGACATTGGAAATATGATTGCGGCTTTCTTTTTCCCCGGAGTAGACATACAGCTCTGTGGGTTCCGAAGCAATAAAATTAGAGCTATGGTAGTATAATTTGGGAGAAATCCATAAGCTGGGGGAAAAAATCATCATTTTCCCGAAATATTGCCCATAGACAATTCCTGCATACAGACTGATTAATCCTCCCATAGAACTGCCACCGATTCCTGTAAACTCCCTTTCCGGTTTGACCCGATACTTGCGATCTACATAAGGTTTCAGGGTTTCCAGTAAAAACTGGATATATAATTCTCCTTCCCCTTCTCCAAATTTGGGATTAAAATACGGAGAATATTCTGTAATTCGCTCCTCTCCTCCGTGATCAATGGCAATAATAATCAGGTCTTTTAATCCTTCTCTGGCCAATGCTGCCATGGAGTGATCAATCGCCCAATTGCCAAAAGGAGCGTTTTCATTAAACAGGTTTTGACCATCATGAAGGTAGAGAACCGGGTAAGAATGGGTTGTCTCTTCATAATCGTATGGTAGCAAGGCTGAAATCCGTCTTTTTCGGCCCAGTTGAGGAATCTCGTAATCTTCCTCAATGATTTTTATGATCGGATGATAATTTTGCTCCACTTGACTTTATTTCAGCCTGCAAAGGTAAGGATATTCCGGATAAAAAGGGTGAAATCTTTGTATTACCTTGATAAATTGGAGTAAATTGGGTATGCGCCAAATTTCCCTTTTTCTATAACCCCCTCGTGCCTTTAGCCACGCCCCCTCAAGAGGTGGGCTCCCGCAGGGCCAGGGCATCTCCTAAGGCATTTGCCTTATAAGATTTCTACCATCGGTAGATAAATTCCTAAGCTGGACAGCTTGGCCTCGCGGGAGCCCACCTCTTGAGCTAATCTCCCTACGCATCTTCTTAATCCATTGACTATCAGGCACTTGTCATTAATAATGCATGTTTCCATGGAGTACATTTAAGTAAAAACAAGAAACAAGAAGGGAATAATGAAAAAGTTAATTCGCTGATTGTGAGTCCATTCCTTTTTACTTTTACATTTCTTGTTTCTTGTTTTTACTTTTCATTAGGACTATTATTCAGATTGTAATATTTGTGTAGGGAGATTAGCACCTCTTGAGGGGCGGAGCTTGTGCGAGGGGGTTATAAAAGAAGGATAAGGGAAATTAGTCATACATCAGAGCGAATTTATAGGATCAATTTTTTCCAGCTGATTTCGTACTTTTGCCTCATAATCAAAACTATATGCTTTCATTTGAGACCAAAGCCCTGTACCGTGTTCTGATTTACGGACTTTCTATATTGATTTTGGCAGGTTCTTTATTTTACTCGAATTATCTGGCGAAACAACTGGAAGCAAAAGAACGCGCCTCGGTTCAGCTGTATCGTTCGGCAATGGAGATCACCGCTAATATTGACACGGAGGCGCCAAACGCAGCAGGAGAGCTTGTGAATTTCATTCGCACGCAAATTGTTGATCCCTATAATACCCTGACTCCCAAGATCCTTGTGGGTGATAATGGGGAAATTCAGAGTGATAATTTATCGTTGAATGAATCATTATCTGAAGAAGAAAGAGATGCTTTGGTAGAGGCAAAACTGGAACAATTGGGGGAAGAAAATCCCCCGATCAAAATTGAATTCTTCGGAGGGCAATTTGTGTATATCTATTATGGCCATTCCATGCTTGTCAAACAACTTCGCTGGTTTCCTTTTATTCAGATACTCCTTGCTTTTGTTTTTCTGGGGGTTGTTTTCGGAGGATTTGCCGTGGCCAAACGAAATGAGCAGAATCGTGTCTGGGTAGGATTGGCGAAAGAGACAGCACATCAATTGGGTACGCCCGTTTCCAGTCTGATGGCCTGGATTGAACTTCTGAAAATCAAAAACGAATCCCGGCCTGAAGATCAGGAATTAATCAATGAAATGGAGCGGGACGTTATGCGCCTGGAAAATATTGCTGAGAGATTTTCTAAAATTGGCTCGAAACCTGAGTTGATCGAAGTGAGATTGAAGGAAGTCCTTGACCGTTCTGCCCAATATATCAAGAAGCGAATGACAAAACGGGGCAGTATTCAGCTGATTGTCAATAATAATTTGCCTCCTGAAAATACATTAAAAATAAACCCGCAGTTATTTGACTGGGTAATTGAAAACCTGCTCAAAAATGCGCTGGATGCGATCAAATCCAAAGAAGGTCAATTGGTGATTGATGCGGGAGAAAAAGGCCAGTATTATTATATTGATGTATCTGACACAGGAAAGGGAATTCCAAAGGGACATTTTAATAAAGTATTTGAACCGGGATTTACGACGAAAAAACGAGGCTGGGGCCTGGGATTGAGCCTGACGAAGCGAATTGTTGAGAATTACCATAAGGGAAAAATTTTTGTAAAATCTTCGGAGTTGGATAAAGGGACGACTTTTCGGATTTTGCTGCCTAAGAAGCAGAAGTTGTAAGTTAAAGATATGCCAAGAATCATAGCCATAGACTACGGAAAAAAGCGCACAGGTCTGGCCTGGACAGATCCTTTGAAGATGATTGCTACCGGAATAGGGAGTTTTGACACTGCAATTCTGGACGAAAAATTAAAAAGTCTGATTGATAAGGAGGAAATTGAAGCCATTGTCCTGGGATATCCTACACGCTTGGATGGCACCGACTCTCATGTTACAGAGGAAGTCAGAACGCTGAAAGAAAACCTGGAAAAACAATATCCTCAAATCAGGATTCACTTATGGGACGAGCGCCTGACCTCTAAAATGGCTTTTCAGGCTATGATTGATGGGGGATTAAAGAAAAAGAAGCGCCGGGATAAACATCTGGTTAATGAAATCAGTGCGGTGATTATCCTTCAGGAATTTTTACAACAGCTTTAAAATAGAGAAAAAGCATTCCATTGCCCGGACCGAATCCCATACGGCTGGCATAATCCATCTGAATTCGTAACTGATTTCATTGACCGACAGCTTTGTTTTTCCATAATAAAGCCTGAAATTTGCGGTCTGAAAACAAAAAAATAATAATTACTTAATACAAAGGCATGATACTCCCTATTGTTGGATATGGCCATCCTACTTTAAAAAAGAAAGCAAAACCTATTACCCCTGATTATCCGGAGCTAGAGGAATTGCTAGAGAATATGTTTGAGACGATGTATAATGCTTTGGGAGTTGGATTGGCTGCTCCTCAGGTGAATCTACCCATCCGCATTTTTGTCGTTGATGGATCAGAATTGGAAGGAGACGGTGAAGATATGACAGGATTTAAAAAAGTCTTTATTAACCCGGAGAAAATCGAAGAGACAGGTCCGGAGTGGACCTTTGAAGAAGGCTGCCTGAGTATTCCGGACATCAGAGAAAATGTAAGACGTCCGGGAGACATCAGACTTCGTTACTTCGATGAAAATTTTCATGAGATTACCGAAGAGTTTGGGGGAATGAAAGCCAGAATTATTCAACATGAATATGACCACCTGGAGGGAGTTCTTTTTACAGATCACATCTCTCAACTGCGGCGATCCATGCTCAAAGGAAGGTTAAGTAAAATATCCAAAGGAGATATTAGTGTAGATTATCCGATGAAATTTCCCCATAAGAAATAGTCATTTTCACCAAAAGATGCTTCAACAAAAATCCGAAAAATCCCGTCTTTGTGCGAAACCGGGATTTTTCATTTTCAGGTAAATTTTGATTTTTCACGAAAGGTCCTGTTCCATTTATTATTTACGAAATCGTTTTCGGTGTAAATCACAAATTTTCAAATAATTAGGCGATTTTTTAAAAAAAGCCCTTGATTATTAAAAAATTAGTTCGTACATTTGCACAGATATTAGGTTTAGTATGTCTTTTAATCACTTCAATTTTATATGACTTCACACGAGTTGCATTCAAAAGTACAGCTCACTAAGAGCTTTTTAAATCGGGAATCTGTTCGGAACAAATTAAATTCTCCTGACAGTGTCCTATCCTTCAGAGAAATCGGTATTAGAATGGATATGATCCATGAAGCAGAAAGAATCGGTGTTAGAAATCTCAACGAGCGCGAGAATAGAAAACTGACTCGCATGATTGCTCAGTTAGAAGAGATGGCTGATATTTCAGCGAATTAATCACAACCACTGTTAAAAATAGAAGGGAAGCCAAACAGCTTCCCTTTTTTTTTAGTTTTATTAGAAGAAAAGCGCAATTGTATCTATATTGGGACGATTTTTAATTGATGATATGGAAATGTATATACCAACACTTCTGAGTACTGACATGTTAGGGTATGTTCCGATATTTATCCTGCTATTAATTGCGATATTTCTCAGTGGACTACTCACCAATCTGTCATGGCTTTTGGGACCTTCTCGTCCTGATGACATTAAGGCTTCTGTATATGAAAGTGGTATGGACCCGGTAGGAACCGCACACGAAAGATTTTCGGTTAAGTTTTACCTGGTGGCCATGCTATTTATTCTTTTTGATATCGAAGTAGTTTTTATGTATCCCTGGGCAGTTCAGTATAAACAACTTCTTCTGGGATATGGATGGTTCCCTTTTATTGAAATGCTGGTTTTTGTCCTAATCCTGTTTGTAGGCTATATTTATGTCTACAAGAAAGGTGGACTTCAATGGCGTTAATAAGAAATTAAATACGGTTTGTTAACCTGTATGAGATAAAATTTTTAAAAAATGGGCTTAGAAAAAGCATTAGCAAAACAATTACCTCAACAAGGATATCTGCTTACCACAGTAGATTTCGTAACCAACTGGGCCAGAACCAACGCCCTGTGGCCAATGCCAATGGGACTGGCTTGTTGTGCAATTGAAATGATGGCCTTCGCTGGCCCAAAATACGATGTCTCCCGATTTGGTAGTGAGGTATTCCGGTTTTCTCCCCGTCAGGCTGACTTGATGATTGTTGCCGGATGGTGTACGTATAAAATGGCTCATGCCGTCAAACGTATCTGGGATCAGATGCCTGACCCGAAATGGTGTTTTGCCATGGGTGCCTGCGCTTCTACCGGAGGAATGCACCGTGTATATGGTGTGGTTCAGGGAATCGATAACTTCCTGCCTGTGGATGTGTATATCCCGGGGTGCCCTCCCAGACCTGAGTCGGTGATTAAAGCCCTGCAAACCATGCAGGAAAAGATTATGAAAAATCACTCTGTCCTTCAGGATTAACAGAGTTTTTATAAAGAAAAGGCCGCTCTTGAAGAAGAGCGGCCTTTTCTTTTTGAGATGATTGATTCTAGGCTTGCTTCAATTTTTCCAGACACATCACTGTCGCTGCAACTGTCGCAAAAGCGGGTGCTAAAAACCAGCCAATCACAGGAATCAACAGCAAACCTAAAAAGACAACCCCATTACCCATAGCCACTCCCCGGTTTTCACTAACAAACTGGACACTTTGGCTGACATTATACCTTT
>JAGQVA010000568.1 GCA_020438265.1 Bacteroidota bacterium | reverse complement strand
CACTTCCAATCCTGCGACATAACGCAGTAGTTCGTCCAGTGAATTATTGGGATAAGCACTGATTTGTTCTTCGGTTATAATCGTAATCTGATGATCAGCTTCAGCCCGCGTCAGGTCCATGCGAGAGGTTGCGATGAGAATGGAGTCCAGATCGACGGATTTTTCCTGAGCGATTGCTGATGAGAAAGTTGATATGCTCCCGAAGAGAAGGAGGATAGTCAGATATCTCTGTGTTAAATTTCTGGTTATAGAAATGAAACGATTCATTTTGCCTGGTTTAAAGTGTAGTTTAAACCAACAATGTTAGGGAGAATTTATTGATTTTGGAATTGGATGAGCTTATAAAAAGTGATGTTGACCTTCACGCTGAGTTCGGAGAGTACGCAGAGATAACATTACAGAAGCTCTCCTCTGCGATCTTTGCGCCCTCTGCGAGAGAAAATGATGAGTTCAATCACGCAGAGCTCGGGGAGTACGCAGAGGATAATATTATCTAAATTCTCCTCTGCGATTTCTGTGTAAAAAGAATTTAATAAATAATCTTGCTCTACTGCTCCTGAGGAGCCTTGGCAGGCAGCATTTTCAAAACACCCAGTCTGATCAGCAGCAGATAAGGAAACCCATGCAAAAGCGTATCCCACCAGTCAATAAGTTGCATCCCATTGGCACCACCGGCAATCCAGCGGATCTTCCCTACGATATGTGGCTCGGGAAAAAAAGGCGCCAACCCCAGGGTAAGGCAAAGCATGATGACAAATTTCCAGTCGTTGAGTAAATTCATAATGAAGAATATAGCGATTCAGATTTTTAACAGTGCAAAAATAGAGAATCAAACAGATTCAAATATGTGATCCACATTACATATCATCAATGAAATAATTTCCATAAAAATTTCGGTTCTCATCTACATCCGTAAAAAACCCTTGCTTTAAGGCTTTGATGAGTGTTTTGACAGATTTTTCCACAGAGTATTCAGGAACAAAACCGAGCTGGTTCTTGATTTTCTGAAAGTTTACCCGATAGTTTCTGGGATCAAAATCGCCCACATGGTACTCAAATTCTGTGTTGGGCAATTCTCTCTGAATCAGATCCACCACCATTTTTTTTGTAAAATTCCCCTCATCTCCCCCAACATTAAAAACCTCTCCGCTTACCTTTTCAGCAGGACTTTCAATCACTCTGATAATTGCCCGGGAAATATCCAGGATATGGCAATAAGGCCGCCAGGTGTTTTCATCATAAACCAGCAGTTTATGCCCCAGAGCCAGTTCACGGGTAAATTGGGAAATCGTCAGGTCAAACCGCATACGAGGAGAAATCCCGAAAGCAGTAGCAATCCGGAGGATTACTGGTGAGAAATCCAGATTGGTTTTTTGCTCAAGGATATGTTTTTCAAATCCAACCTTGGCTTCAGCATATAAAGACTGGGGATTTAGTTCAGCTGTTTCATCAGCCGGCGTATCATCTTTTTGCAAACCGTAATTGCTACAGGTAGAAGAAAAAACAAATTTTTGAATTCCTCTGCCTTGCAGGGTATTCAATAACCTTTTCGGGTAATCATCATTTACCTTTTGCGCCAATTCAGGATATTTTTTGCAAATTGGATCACCTACCAGGGCGGCTAACAAAACGACATCTGTAATTCCCTCAAGGGCCTGATTGAGCGTATCTGTATTTCCCATATCTCCATGGATAAAAGAAAAACGATCATCAGTCCATAATTCGGCCAGAGAGCGACTATTATTGTATATAAGCGGGTCAAGAACCCTGACCTGATAATTGTTTTGCAGCAATTGACGGCTTAGCACCGAGCCGATATAGCCTGCACCACCAATGATTAGAATATGCCTGGAAGATATAGATTTTTGCATAGGTAAAATCCAAAGAGTGAGACGATTACAATTGATTATCGAGTTGAATTTCTTATCTTTGCGAAGATATTCAAACTATAGTCAAATTCCTCAAAAGTAATGTTATGACTGAATAAAGTATAAATCTAATTACTATCCTCTATTGAGTCTCTTGCCAGTTTTACACCCCTTATTGATCAAGCCTTTTTTGAAAGGAGATTTCACCGGATAGAATATACTTTTATATGCTTTATTGTCATATATGAATCTAATAATATGAAAGTTCTTAAAATAATTGCTGACCCTGTAAAACTGAAAAGAGCCTCAAAAATGCTGAGAACAGTAAGCCATCCTTCCAGGCTTACGATTATCGATCTTCTTTTGGAAAGGGGAAAAATGTCAGTCAACGATATACAAGAGCATTTGGGTATTAGCCAATCTAATACTTCCCAACATTTGAAAGCGCTGGAAGACGTCGAAATCATCATATCGGCACGTGATGGAAGGAAAGTCCTTTATTATATTCACAATACGCACATTGAAAGCCTGCTTAAGTGTGTGAATGAATGTTCTATTTAGGCATTGAGGTTTCGTTTATTTTTCTGTCGCGTCTGTAAGGGCACGGCTTTGGTAAGTCCTGCCTTTTTTGCTCAATTCATTTCCCCTGATATACCTACCTGCTAAATACCCTCCATCTGACGTTAATTGAATTTTACAGAACACTTTTGGCCGGGAATGATGATACTCCCGGCCAAAAGTGTCTTTTTTTAATGAGTTTTGGCCGAAAGTAGTCCTATTTTGGGCCAAAACTATTGTTTTTAAGGTGCTTTTGGCCGAAATTGAGGTTATGAATAGTATCATCGGGAGAAAAAAAGAAATCAAACAACTGGATAAGGTTGTTAACAGCCATAAATCGGAATTTGTCGCGATATATGGCCGGAGGAGAGTTGGCAAAACATTTTTAGTCAGGGAGTATTTCCAATATAGATTTGATTTTCAGTTGACAGGGCTTGCAAATGCTACGACCGAACAACAATTGACCAATTTTCATACAGCCCTGGTACGGCAATCTCCCAATTATCTAATTTTCATACTGAACTGCCCTAATAAGCATAATCAGAAATGACATAATAATTAACAGGTAAAAAGCTCCTTTTAATATAACCTTTCCAACTGATTTAGGTGTGTTTTTCTCTACCGTTTGGAGTTCCTTTATATTTAACCGATATCCAATCGCTCTAATCGTTTCAATCTCTATTTGGTATAATTTATTTTCCTTAAGCCATTTTCTTAAATCAAAAACTCCTTTTGTGAGGCTTTCATCATTTACATATACATCATTCCAAACGGCATCGATTATTTCCTCTCTCCTTATAATTTCACCCTTTTTTTGAATCAGGACTGAAAGAATTCTACTTAATCTTGGCTCAATGAAAAGTTCCTGTTTATCCTGATTGATAAACCTATCATGAGTTGGATCAAATATCCAGTTATCTATTTTTGTCGGTTCCATCTCTTCATTGTTTACTCAGATTCATGCAAAATTCACTTACATTTCATTCATTTTTCATGTAAGCCTCCAGGTCAGGTTATTTATTTGTCGCCTAATCAAAATTATTAGTCATGAGTAAATTCAATCGATATTTATCCTGGATCCTGAAGATAATTATTTCCCCAGGATTTATGTTAGCAAGTTCTGGAAAATTGGCAAGAAATGAATCCGTAATTCAAATGTTCCATGACTGGGGATATTTTGACCAATTCTATCTGATCATCGGCATTCTGGAATTATTAGCAGCGATCTTACTGCTCATTCCGAAGACAAGCATTTATGCAGCAATATTTCTGATTATCCTGATGTCAGGAGCTCTGATTACACATTTAATACACGATCCTCTTATCGAAATGATTAGACCAGGTATTTTTATGGTTTTCCTGGGTTTGATTATTTATCTCCAAAGAGATCAGATAAGATCGAAATGTAACATTGGAAATTGATATGTTTTTGTATTTCGATATCTTTAAGGCATTGAAGACTTCATTTTTATATATTCTTCTGCATTCATAACCGGGATTGCTGAGCCTTGAAAGTCCTTTGGATTTCTGGTTATGATCACATCGGCAGAATTATTTAAGGCATTATAGTATTGAAATGAATCCTCGAAATCTTTCATTTTAGAAACCAATGAAAGGTCAATTTCTTTCTCGCCACTTTGACAAACTCTGGTTATAGTCCTGATTGCAGCAAGCGCTTGTTTTGCCTGCTCTTTCCCAATCTGCTTGCTTAAGATATATTCGGTAGAGATAAAGCTCATGGTGCTTATGAATATCTCAACCTTTTTATCTTCTGCCTTTTTGAATAATTCTTTTGCATACTGGAAATAAGGCTGTCTTTGCCCAAGCCAATCCAGAATAATATTAATGTGAATCAAGGGTTGAAACCTCTCTTAAAGGCTCTGTTAAGAGCCAAACGTGGGTAGAAAATGAGCCTTTTCCTTTCTTTATCCCCGA
>JAGQVA010000567.1 GCA_020438265.1 Bacteroidota bacterium | reverse complement strand
AATAATAAATCAGTCGTGATAATCATTACTACTCTACAATTTTTGAAAACCGCACCTTTATAGAGCAGGCCCAGAGATAACACAGATTCCACAAATAAATTCCATTCCCAAGCGTTTAGATTTGTGAAATCTGTGCTATCTGTGGGAGATATTAAGTGTAGTAAAAAAAGATGGTCGAGGAAAAATATCGTTCCTTATCAAAGCAGAAGGCTGATAAAAAGGTACAAACTACGCAAATAGTGTTTTGGAAATCGATTTCCCACACCCTATTTGAATAGATATCAGGTACATTTTGCTAAATTCGCACAATTTATTGTTAACCTACCTGGCATCAAAACATCTTAAATCAAAGAGTTACCAGATAGAAAAACAAAAAGAGCCGCAAAAATAAAAAAATTTTCTGCATTACCACAAGTCATAAAAAAAACAGAAAATTTTTAAAAAATGCGGTAACAAGTTAAGAGATTATGGTATCTAATATGTGTACTCCTGCAATTACTTAACAAGCAAATCACCTTAATATGAAACTTTCATTCCGTCAAACCAGTTACAAATCTTCTCTCCCCTTTTCCTCCACTGTTTTACTTCCCATTTTGGCCCTGATGCTCTCTTTCAATCTTAGGGGATTCTCCCAGGACATGAGCCATCATTTTGCAATGAATGTAAATGAAGTAACTTTTGCTTCTGTTGATAATAACATGAATGTTAACGCAGATCTGTTTGAAGAAACAGGTGTTGATTCTCAGGACGAATTAAATGACTCGGATTTGGTTGATCTGGACGAAGATCTGGCAGATCTGGAAAGTGAGGTAGGAAGCGCTAACGAAGATCAGTCAGAACTCAATGAGTTAATGCTGGAATCAACTGATCACATGCTGGAATCTGAAGAAGAAATGGAAGAACTGGAATATGAAATTTCCGATCTGGAATTAGAAGAAGAAATGATTGGGATGGAAGAAGACAATGATCCAGACTTACTTGATATCATTAATGATCAAAATCAGACCATAGAAAATCAGGCCAACGAACTGGAAAAAGCGCAGGAAGAAATTGAGGGACTAAAAGCTCTGCTCGAACACACAGATCTCGATCTGATCAATAACGACTGATTTTTCCAGTAGCCAGGACCTCACCGTTTCTCACGAAACTATAGATATAAATACCTGCGGCCAGCGGTTTTCCGTCTGGCCGTTTTCCTTTCCAGACAAGCCTGCTTTCAAACCCGGGCTGGGCTATAAGAACTTCATATCCTACTATCTGCCCCTGAAGATTTCTCACCATAAATTCTATTTCTCCTTCCCGGGACAATAAAAAATTAATGGTCATCTCATCCTGAAAGGGATTGGGATAAACCTCAAATTTTTGAAAACTATATGGACCTTTGACTTCACTACTGATTGTATGAATATTGGCATCCATCCAGGCGACCCTATCCAGGAGCCAGAATCGCAAATATTCCAATTCTTCGGTGTGTGTACTACCAATAAAAGCATTTGGCCAGACGTATTCTCCCAAAATGCGCCATTTCTGAAAATTGCGCGTCTGAGGCCCATCAAGATTTTCTGTCAGGCGATCAAATTCCCAAAGCAGGGAATCATTGCTTAATGTTTTTTCCCGCAAATCTTTCCAACGCTGAATCAATTGATCTGTAAACCATTTATCTGAAAGCAACCGATCCCACCAGCGGTTAATTGTCCAGCCATCCTGCGGGCAATAAGTATTAAAATTCAGCACCCAGCCTGCCGTTTCAGGGCCGGTACAATAATTGGCATTACCAAAAGCCAGGTTAAAATCCCAGATGGGTCCCATGCGAATTTTTCCGCCCCGGCTGTCTCTTTCTTTATGCAGAAAAGTGGAAAGGCGATAACCATCCACATTCCGTCCCAGCTCATTCATAATGATAAAATCCAGAAATGAATTCACGTCAATAAATCGTCGATAGCCGGAATCCGGGTCGAGGAAATTTCGACCAGCGAGCACTTCCTCAAATCGGGTTATATAATTGCGAATATAATTTCGCTGCGCCAGCGTGATCTCATCAGCGTCAGGGTATTCATATTGAAAATAATCGTCAAAATATCCACTCCATCCATCGCCCCCATTTCCCGTCGATTTATCCAGTTTAACAATATATCCTCCCGTAACAGAATCTCCCTGATTATCATCCAAATCCAGTCTGCCAATATCCACCCGATCGTCATCGCGTTTGATTTTTTCCATAAAAACATACACGCCCTGATAAATACTGTCAATTACCAGTTCGCACAGCTCAGTCCTGGGAGCATAAGTGGTAAAACGATTGGCAATCCGAAAAGTCAACGCATTACGAATCAATGACTTATCACTAAAAGGGCCATGCAGAATCCAGTCATTTTCGCGGGGCATTCCCAGAATGGAAACATTTCGGTTTTCTCCTGAATCTGTTTGAGTTTCCAGGCCATAAGACTTTTTAGGGAAACTCTGCGAGCTGGAACCGCGAATTTCGATACTGATTTTTCCTGCGTATTCATTGGGAAAATCTTCAATGTGATTTAGCTGATTGGGACCATTATGAATCACATACATATTGGCGACAATTCTTGGCGCATCCACAATGGCCTGCCCTCCTGTATTGATCAAAATAATGGGCAGAGGCGACGATTCCAATAAATCAATTTGCGCATGAGTCTTATAAAAGAACCCTGAAATGAACCCCAGAAATATTACCGTGTATCTATGTATCATGCAGAATTATGTATATATTTTCAGATATTTATCCTGAATGAGTAAATTAAGCATCGACCTTCCTCAAATTACAGAAACTCAGCGGCACTTTCATCCTGAAAATTATATTTTGGATGAAAATCTCCAGGGAGCGGTTTCTGTAGCCATTGCTTTAAACCAACCTTTACTGATTACCGGAGAACCTGGCACCGGAAAAACCCGCCTTGCGCACAAGATTGCCTGGGATCTCAGCCAAAGTCATCCTGAATTTACCTCTGAACCACTCATATTCAACACAAAAACGACCTCAGTGGCTCAGGATATGTTTTACATATATGACGCATTACGCCATTTTCACGATGCCAATATCAAAAAAAATCAAATGGCCGAAGCGCCTCCCACTTCCGATTATATCGAATTAAGAGCATTTGGCAAAGCTTTGGCACTGAGCAATCCGGAAGAACTTCAAAAAGGCAGATTTATTCAGGAAAATATGTCTAAAAGTTCGGTGGTTCTCATTGATGAAATAGACAAAGCGCCCCGAGATTTCCCTAATGATATTCTGAATGAAATTGAAAATATGGAATTTGAAATCAAGGAAGCGGGAAATTATAAGATAAAAAAAGGGCCTGATCATCGCATTGTGGTGATTATGACAAGTAATTCAGAAAAGAATTTACCTGAACCTTTCCTTCGCCGGTGTGTATTTTATCATATCCCTTTTCCGGAAAAAGAACAATTATTGCAGATCGTAGAGAGTCAGCTGGGGGAAAGGAATGATTACGCCGACGAAAAACTGATCGAACATTTTGAGATGATTCGCTCAGTGATCAAAAAGAAAAAACCAGCCACCGCAGAGTTATTGGCCTGGTTGAGAATTCTGGAATTGCATCATTTTCTGGATGATAGTGTGAATTTTAACTTATTGAATTCCAGACAGAAAAAGGTGTTGAAAATGAGCTATTCCGTACTGGCAAAAGACAAAAATGATTTAAAAAATATAGAAACAAACTTTCTGAAATGATGACTCCATTGGCACTTCCTCTCGATTCTTTACTCATTCGCTTAAAACAGAATCATATCGCGATTGATCCTTCGGTAAGGGTGAAAGTTCAACTTGTGCTCAATCGACTGGGAAAAGAGTATCTGGATCGGCCTGATCAGCTGAAACAGATTCTGGGACCTGTTCTTGTGAATAGTGATGCGGAACAGGAGCTGTTTAGAGAAGTGTTTGATCAGTGGTATCGGGAAGAGGTTTTGGTGGATGAATTTTCAGAAGAAAGCGCTGAAAAGCCAAATCAGGAAGACTTAAATGTAAAGGCTAAAATTCAGAAAAGAAGAATTTGGTTATACCCTGTTGCAGCGATCCTGATAATTTGGGTTTTGGGAGTGTATAATTATCTCAATCGACCAGCTGATTATAAATATAATAACACTCTCTATAATGAAATTCCTGTTGAGACACCTGAGGATGATGCTTTTGATGATATAGAATCAAATGCCAATTCAACAAGAGAGCTTGGGGACATGGCCAAAGAGTTACCCAGCAAAATTGTTATTGACGATGCTAAAGATCTGGTTGAAAATGAGAAGGTCAACTTCTCATTCGACAAACCGGTTTCCGAAGAGAAGGTTACTATACTATGGAGTTTTGGTGAA
>JAGQVA010000566.1 GCA_020438265.1 Bacteroidota bacterium | reverse complement strand
CCGGATTTTGAGTGATATTATAAAGCCCTCTGTTTTCTCCTTCAAACACATCATCCAGCCCCGTATTACTGAATTGATTATTTGTCATAAAGGGCGTAGTATGGCAGTGAAAACAATCGCCTCTTTCGGAGAAGAAAATAAGGTATCCTTCTGCTTCTAAATCTGAATAGGTATCAACACCTTTTCGTAAAATCACACTGTCAAACTCTGATTCAAAAGACACCAGAGACCTGAAAAATTGCGCCAATGCATACGCTGCTTTTTCATGGCTTATTTCTTCCGAACCAAATGCGCTTTTAAACAATGGAGGATATTTTACATCATTCCTCAACTGGTCTAAATCCGTTTGAAAAAACTGCTCTACCTCAAAAAGCATAATGTCTTCCAGCCTGCCGGAAACTTTCCCATTCCATAAAAAATTTCTGTTCCAGGCCAGATTCACATGTGGAAGAACCGCATTACCTGCTCCACTTTTGGAAAATGAAGTTTGCTGCTGATGACATGCAGAACAGGAAAAACCGTCCATAGGGCCTCCTTCAGAAAGCACGGGATCATAATACAGATGTCTTCCCAATAAAACCCCCTCATTGGTCAGAGGATTTTCTTCAGGGATAATCATTTTCGGGAAATAGGAAGGGAGTTCCAACTCATAAGCCGTAGGGTCAGAAACAGGGTCAATGATTTCCTCTTTTTTACAGGAACCAAACATAACCAGCAGGAAAACGACCAGCCATGCGATCAACAAATATTTTGGCAGGGTTTTCATAGCTATTTCAGTTTAAAGACATCATTCCCATTGTCTGCAATGATCCTCATTTTTTCCTGGTTACCCATGATGTATCCGGCAGAATTCAAATCATAGACATGCGGATTGCGAAACCATTCATTGAGGTTCATTTCAAGCTCTACTACCTGATTATCTTCATTGATAGAAAGGGGTTGTTCAATGACACAATTGACCAGACAGGTATTGGTGCCAAGGTGCATGGCATATCCCAATGTAGCTCCCAGGCTATCAATAAAATGTCCTTCAAATTTCATAAAGTGATATCCTCCTCCCATAGGTTCCGGCCAAAACATATTCTGGTTTTCAGTAGTGGCGGGGAGATAATCGGTTTTATTGGTATCGCTATTAAGTCCGACATGGAATCGCATAGAAGCATAATCTTTCAGCTCCACATCAGTTAAAGCCACCTGGAATGACTCATTGAGCCGGGGGTTCATATAAAACACATCATCGAAGTATGATTCATTTCCCATTTCATCGATCAGTGTTATATCAGAGATAAAGTATTCTATTTTCGTTACGCTGAAGGTATTACCCGCATCATTGGTATATTGAATCGTATCAAAGACAAGTGGTTGGTCATCAACTAAATAATCAATCATAAAATTTACAGAACCGGTTTGGGGCTCAACAATTTCTTTTTTACAGGAAAACAAAATCAGCAATCCGAATAATAAAAGGAAAAACCGGGTTGTGCTGAAAGCTGAGAGAAGATTATCTATTTTCATGGGAAATAAATATTAAGGTTTGAATATCAAAAAGGGCTCACAAAGGATTTCAGAGCCATTATTTTCATTGAAAAGTTAGAATTGCACGACCGGATTAGCTATGATAATTATCAGCTTTAGATATACTTTTTTGAGGGGTTTTGGAGGGTTTTTGTCTTTGGTAGATGAGATATCTCAGTTTGGCTCCTGTAGAACCGTCGCGCTAGCACCTGCCCCTCGGTAGGGGCATCCCGCAAGGCCAGGCTCACTGCCATGCCTCCATCGCCACCTCTGGTGTTGAAAAATAGTAAGGCGTATGCCTTGGTCGATGCCCAGGCCTGCGCGAGCCAACCTCTTGAGGGGGTGTGGCAAAGTGCGAGGGGGTACAGGAAGGAGGTTAAAAGACATTTTCTGCTTGCCTTGCAGGTTTCGCAGCATTCACAAAATTATCCTAAATTGGCAAAAACTTTCCATAAAAACCTACACGTCAATCGTCTGAACATTGAAAAGTATATACGGTTGAGTAGCTTAAAATAAAAGAACATGAGTAATAAAATAGAGCTACGAGAAGCGATTTCCATTGGAATCGGGGGCATGGTCGGAGGAGGGATTTTTGCGGTGCTTGGGCTGGCGGTTTCTCTGGCAAAAGGAGGAACTCCCCTGGCCTTTTTATTTGCCGGAATTTTGGCTTTGATTACTTCTTACAGTTATGTACAACTTTCAAAATTATATTCTGACAGAGGAGGCACGGTAAAATTTATCAATCAGGGGTTTGGAAAAACCGTTTTCAGTGGCGCGATTAACAACCTGTTATGGATTAGTTATATCATCATGCTGTCCCTGTATGCCTCAGCATTTGGTTCTTATGCCCCCAATTTATTCCAAATTACCTCTGACAAAACACTCAATTTTCACATCTATGCCAACGCGATCATTATTCTGGCGACGGCAATTAATTACTACAGTATAAAGGTTGTTGGCAAAATAGAATCCTATGCCGTAATCATCAAGCTGGTAATCCTGATTGGTTTTATTCTGGTTGGGGCTTATGGCCTGATTGGGAATGAAAATATTGGACAACTAAGCATTGAAAACTGGGAAGGCCCTGTTATGTTATTTGCTGGTGGAATGGTCATTTTCGTGGCTTATGAAGGATTTGAACTGATCGCCAATGCTGCTCCGGATATCAAAGATCCCGAAAAAAATATCCCAAAAGCCTATTATTATTCCGTCATTTTTGTGATTGTACTTTATATCGTCATTGCACTGGTTACTGTGGGCTCATTACCATTTCAGAAAATTGCTGAAGCTGAAGATTATGTAATGGCAGAAGCAGCCAAACCAATGCTGGGACAGGCAGGTTTTACCATTATTACCATTGCGGCGCTTATTTCTACTTTTTCCGCGATTAATGCTTCTTTGTATGGCGGTAGTCGAGTCAATTTTGAGATTGCTCAGGATGACGAACTACCTCATCACTTTTTGGCGAAGTTGTGGAATCAGCCTATCGGCTTACTGATTACTTCGATTGCTACATTAATTCTTGTAAACTTACTGGATCTGGAAAGTATTTCTACAGCGGGTAGTGTGGGTTTTATCCTTATTTTCGGAATTGTCAATTTTGTGGGTTTTAAACTGTCAAAAGAAACAGGCGCCAATCAGGCAATTGCCCTAACCGGTTTTATTTTATGTATGATCGCCCTGGTTGTTTTAATTCACCAGCAATCTCAATCCAATTTGACCGGGGTAATTGTTTCTTTTTCTATTATCGGATTTTGTTTTCTGATGGAATGGATTTTTAAAGAGACGGAGAAGAAGAAAGGAAAATAGGGTTGTGGTAAAAACTTATTTCACATTCCACTACAACGAAATTAAAGGCAAAATACCCATATAATCAATTACCCAAACCTTTCTCCATCCATTTCCGAACTTGACACAAATCATAAAGCACGAAACCCAATGTTCAAAAAGAAAATTATCCTCACAATTATTATCCTTCTCCTGATTGGAATTAGCAGCATTCTGGTTCCCAATTTTATTATTAACCAAACCACTGCTGAAAAATTGTTCTCCGAAGTTTCTGATATACCTGAAAATAAAGTGGGCCTTTTGCTCGGCACCAGCAAATACCTGCAAAACGGAAACATCAATTTATACTATCAATATCGCCTTGAAGCGACAGTCAGCCTATATCAAAATGGAAAAATAGATTATATCCTGATCAGCGGGGATAATGGCCAGAAAAGCTATAACGAACCGGAGACTTTTAAAGATGATTTGATCAAATCAGGCATTCCGGCTGACAAAATTTACCTGGATTATGCGGGTTTCAGAACCCTCGATTCCATTGTCAGAGCCAAAGAAATATTTGGTCAAAATAAAATCACCATCATTTCTCAGAAATTTCACAATGAAAGAGCCATTTACATTAGTGAGAATAAAGATATTGAGGCTGTGGGTTTTAATGCCAAAGACGTTACCTTTCGTTATGGATTAAAAATACAAATCCGGGAATTATTGGCCAGAACAAAGATGATGATCGATTTGTATGTGATTAATGAACAACCTAAATTTTTGGGAGATAAGATACAGATACGGTAAACATATTATTTTTGTATCTGGCTATGCTTGAAATTCAGACACCTCCCATTTATGGCCTGACTTCTGAAGAGGTTGAGGAGAATAGTATTTCTTTGGGAGAAGAATGAAACTTGTTTTTTCACACACAGAAAAACTAACCTCTGCGATCTCCCCGAACTCCGCGTGAAACACTAAAAATTCTCTCACGCTGAGGCCGCTGAGTACTCAGAGAAAAATTAACCTCTGCGATCTCTCCATCCTCTGCGCGAAATACGAAAAATTCTCTCACGCT
>JAGQVA010000565.1 GCA_020438265.1 Bacteroidota bacterium | reverse complement strand
GCCAACCCAATCATAATGGTAAAAAGCCGCCTGTCAATTTTCTTTGAAAGTGAAGCTGCACCCAGGAATCTTCCAATCATAGCTCCACCCCAATAAAAGGCAAGAAACAGGTCTGCCTGATTTTCCTTTAGCCCCATGACTTCCTCAAGGCCAAGATAGTTGATTAAAGCACTACCAATGGTTACTTCTCCACCTACATAAAAGAAGATGGCAAGCATTCCCAATACCAGATAGGGGTACTTTAAGGCACCAAAACCCGGCTCCACATCATCGCTGGCAACTCTGGGCAATTTTGTAAACCAAATCAACGCCGCAACCAGCAGAAACATGCCTGCAAAGACGAGATAAGGGGTTTTGACTGAATCTGCTGATAATTCTCCCGCTTCATTGGCGAAATATTCAAAAACCAGATACCCTCCAATTAATGGGGCAATGGTAGTTCCAAATGAATTAAATCCCTGCGCTAGATTCAACCGACTGGAAGCCGTTTCAGAAGATCCCAAAATGGCTACATAAGGATTTGCTGCAATTTGTAACAGGGTAAATCCTAACCCCAGACAAAACAGTGCAGAGAGAAAGTACCCATACACCTGATATTCAGCTGCAGGATAAAACAGGGTACAACTAAAGGCTGAGATAAATAAACCCGCCATAATTCCATTTTTATAGCCTATTTTCTGAATAGGGTCCCCAAAGACACTGGAAAAAATGAAGTAGATCAGGGAACCAATAAAATAGGCGCCAAAAAAGGCAAACTGAACCAGAAACGCCTGGGTATAATTCAACTCAAAAACGCGTTTGAGGTAGGGAATGAGAATATCATTCATGCAGGTAATAAATCCCCACATGAAGAATAGCACAAAAAGGGTGTAAAGTGCTGTTTTCTGATTCTCCCCGGAATTGATTCCGGTATTTGTCTGACCGCTGGAAACAGGGGTAGTTGTAGCCATAGAGTTCTAAAGTTGGGGATAATCTAGTCCGAATTAGTCTAAAATACAAGTTCAGATATATTCTTATCCCCGTAAGAGAATGTGATTTTTGATTTAGTAAGTCGGAATACGCTGGAGGGCTCGGTTTACCTCTTTGATTTTTACATTTTTTCTGAATGTAGTAATCAATCTTTCCAGCTTTTGATCTAATTCATCCTGCTTTTTATCCACTTTGGTGATGTCGTCAGAAATGGTTTTACTGTTTTCCAGGATTTGTCTAAGCCGGTCGTGGTAGAGCCGATAATTGGATATGTATTCATTGGTGATAGATTCCAGTTCCTGCTGGATAAATTGAGCCTGATTGACAGCATAGAGTGGATAGGAGAAACGAGGTTCATTCAACGCACTTTGATAATCAATACGTCCACGGGTTTTATAGGTATTGATAATTACATCCAGTTGTAAATTCAATTCTTCCGGCCGGTAATAGGTACTGGTGAGATCATTGAGGTTATAACTCGCCTGGTCGGGAGGAACAGCCCCCGGATGAAGGGTATTGATTCGTGAAATGGTGAAATCATTCAGAACCGATCTTAAGGCTCCTGTTTTCACTTTTAATTTATCCAGGTTAGAATTAAAATCATAACTGGCTCTGGCAAGACCTTCATAGTGATTAATGTATTTTCCCAGAGAATTTTTAAACTTTTTCAGGTCATCCACAGTAACGTCTTTTTCTCTGACGACACTCGCTGCAACGATATCCACTACTGCACTGATAGAGCTAAGTGCAGGAACAGAACTGGTCAGGGCTGTGGTAATCGGATTTTCGATAATCGTAGTTACAATCTGTCGAAACTTGCCGGGGTTCTTGTCATTAAATTTAGAATTCTCTTTAATGATTTGCTCATCGATCAACGCAATAATTTTTTTATTCAGAGAGAAACCCAGGTCTTCATTGGTAGGGCTATTGAGTTGGCCTACATCATTGAGGTAATCGGACTGGGCCAGAGCAGCATCAATGGCATCAAAACTATTTGTTGCTGCGCGAATAAACCGGGCTGTGGTAACGATCTTATCTTTTTTGGTTTTTAGTCGGGATTCTTTGGAAAGCAGGTCATTTTCTGTCAGGCGGTTTACCTGTTGGAGACTGGAACTCAGATCCGAACCAAAGTCATTTACTTGTGTGGAAACTGCCTTAAAATCTTCATTTACTTTTTTAAGAGAATCTTCGAGAGCGAGTTTATCCTTTTCAATTTTGAGATAGTTGAGATAAAGGGTGGCTACTGAGTCTGAAATACTCTGAGCAGAAATCAGGGAAAAGGATAAGATACAAATCAGGGTTAACAGGCTTTTTTTCATGAACATGTGATTAGTCGACTTCAAAATACAAAGATAAAATCCATATACGAATTTGGAAGTATGTGCTATTAGGAAAGCATTGCCCCGCAATTTGATGATATATTTTGAATTTAGAGAGAATAATCTGTTACTTCATTTTCCCAAAAAATGAAATTTCCAAACAAAACTATGCATAGTCGCCGAAAGTTTATTCGCCTCTCTGCTTTAGGAGCAGCCTTTACGGGCAGCATTCTCAAAGCCTGTACAACGCCTGAAAAATCGGAAAACCCGAAAAAATCTGTAAAACCTGTAGTCGTTTCGACCTGGAATCATGGTCAGGCTGCCAACGCTGCTGCCTGGGAAATTTTGTCCCATGGAGGATCTGCTCTGGATGCGGCTGAAGCCGGAGTCAGGGTTACTGAAGCTGATCCTGAGGTCAGGACGGTAGGTTATGGTGGATATCCCGACCGGGATGGGTTTGTTACTCTGGATGCCTGTATTATGAATGAGAAGGGAGATTGTGGTTCGGTTGCCTTTTTACAGGATATTAAACATCCTGTTTCTGTCGCCAGAAAGGTTATGGAGGAAACACCACATGTGATGCTGGTAGGGAAGGGAGCATTGGATTTTGCCCTCGCTCAGGGATTTAAGCAGGAAAATCTGTTAACCCCCGAATCTGAAAAAGACTGGCTGGAATGGAAAGCAAAAAATACGGAAACCCGTCCGGAAATTAATATTGAAAACCACGATACCATTGGTTTGCTTACCCTGGATCAAAAAGGAAATTTGTCAGGTGCCTGTACAACCAGTGGGGCTTCTTATAAATATCACGGCAGGGTAGGGGATTCTCCCATTATCGGGGCGGGACTTTACGTGGATAATGAAGTGGGAGGAGCAACTGCCACGGGTTGGGGAGAAGCGGTAATACGTGCTGTAGGTTGTTTTTTGGTAGTAGAATTTATGCGCCAGGGGCATGATCCGGAGGAAGCCTGTCGTCTCGCAGTGGAGCGGGTTGTCAGTAAAAATCCGGATTGGAAGGAAATTCAGGTGGGTTTTCTGGCGCTTAACAAGCAGGGAGAGGTGGGAAGTTATTGTATCAATAAAGGATTTAACTACGCTGTGCAGACGCCAGAGATTAGTAATGAGTTGTTTGATGCAAAAAGTAAATTGTGATCTGTGGGGAGAAGGGGGATGGAAAGCCTGTAGGCTTTTTGAGGTAGGCGGACCGGAGGTCCGGGAAACATGTTTGTTGTTTCTCCCACCTCTGGTGGGAATTCCTCCTAAAGTCTAAAGACTTTATACGCAAAACCTCTCAAAAAAGCCATTTTCGCCTGCACAAATCAAAACATAACATTTCTGATTCAAAAATCAGAGAAAACGAATAAACAATGACTCTTGAAATCTGTATCGACTCCATAGAAGCTGCCATTGCTGCCCAGGCCGGAGGGGCAGACCGACTCGAATTATGCGGTAACCTCCTCGAAGGGGGAACAACCCCTTCTAAAAGTATGGTTGAACTTTGTCGGCAATATTCGGAGTTGCCCATTATGATGATGGTTCGTCCCCGGGGAGGAGACTTTCTGTATTCAGATTATGAATTTGAATTGATGCAAAAAGACATCGAACTGGCTAAAGAGATGGGCGTAAAGGGTGTTGTATTGGGGCTTTTGTTGGAAGATGGGAATATCGATGTGTATCGAACCCGGCAGTTGGTAGAATTGGCTCGCCCCCTGGAGGTTACCTTTCATCGGGCTTTTGACCGGGTACGAAATCCTTATTTGGCTTTGCGAGAACTGATTAATTTAAAAGTAGATCGAATCCTCACCTCTGGCCTTAAACCGACAGTCCCTGAAGGAATTTCCCTGATTAAAGAATTAATACAACAGGCAGGAGATGAATTGATTATTATGCCTGGCAGCGGGGTAAATGAAACCAATGTGGCTGATATTATCGCTCAAACCGGAGCAAGGGAAGTCCATTCATCTGCCAAACATCAAATTTCCAGTCAGATGTTATACGCCAATCCCGATGTGTATATGGGAGCAGAAGGGGTAGATGAATATCAACGAAATACGGTTAGCGAGGCTCGAGTACGGGCGATG
>JAGQVA010000564.1 GCA_020438265.1 Bacteroidota bacterium | reverse complement strand
AATCAAGGTACTCACGCCTCCCTGCCCCGGCATAGTACGATGACCCGCATCATAGATGAGATGGTCCGGCACCCTTGCCAATAGCTCACTATCTTTTCCAAAAGGTCCTAAATCCTTCATTTCTGGTCCTAATTCGTGGTTTCGAATAAGGATGGTCCGGCCATTTTTCCCCTGAAAAGTAGCCATCCCGTCTGGTTTACCCGGTAGCAGAAATCCATCTTTCATAATTTCGCCTTGCCGGGAAATGATTTTATAGGAAAAACCTTTGGGTAAATTCAATATATTCTGCGGATCGGGCATCAACCTTCCAAACCCCTTATTTCGGGAACCGGAAACGCTGGCTGCAGCCGTATTGCATGCATACATTTGCAATCCGGAAAAACCGATACTGACCAATCCAGCCAGTTTCATAAAGCGTCGACGGGAGATAGAGTTGTTCATTTCGAATAAATATGCAATAAATATACATATCTCCCCCTAGATAACGCCAATATTAACGTAGGTTTAACAAAATCGGAGGGTTATCCCGCTGACTGAGCCTGAAGGGTTTGGGCAGTTTCTTCTACCTGATTCCAGACTCTAAACACGTTTTTATAACAGATTTTTTCAATGTCTTCATCGGTATATCCTCGCTTAAGCAATTCGTAGATCAGGTTTGGATAATCCGAAACATCTTTCAATCCAACCGGTAGGCTATCCCCTACCCCATCAAAATCTGACCCCAATCCCACATGATCAACCCCAGCCAGTTTGACAACGTGGTCAATGTGGTCAGCCACAATAGATATATCGGCGTAATTCGGTCCGTTTTTCTCACGATATTCCCTCGCATAAACCTGATAAGCGGAGTCTTCTCTTTTGACATTATTCTCCTTAGCCCACTTACGGATTTCCTCGCGGCGTTTGTCATCAGCATCTCTTACCTTTTCATCAAGAAAACTGGATCCAAAATTAATCTGAATCACACCACCGTTTTCTCCCAATAGTTTGATCATTTCATCATTCATATTTCTTTCAAAACCGGGAGTAAACTTGCGGCAGGAAGAATGCGAAGCGATTACAGGTGATTTGGTCAATTTTATCACATCATAAAAAGTGCTGTCAGACACATGGGAAATATCAACCATAATCCCCACGCGGTTCATTTCTGCAACGACTTCTTCTCCAAAAGGACTCAGGCCATTCCAGGTGTAAGTAGTATCGTAGGAAGAATCACAGATCTGATTATCCTTACCGTGAGTGAGGGTAATATATCTGATTCCACGTTGATGAAAATAGGCGACATTTGCAATATCTGTTTCAACTGGGGCTCCATTTTCCATTCCCATGGGTAAAGAAATCAATCCTTTCTCAAAATTGGCCTGGACATCTTTGGGTGTTTTAGCCAGTGCGAATTTATCAGGGTATTTGGAGACAACTCCTTCTACCATATCAATCAGGGTATCAGCCAGGATCTTGGAACTACCCGGTGTTTTCTGGTTTTCGGAAGGAATGTAGATCGACATAAATGGCGCATCCAGTCCTCCTTCTTTGGCTCTTTCAAAATCAAAATCCCCCTCGCCAGTTGGAACAGCAAAATCGAGATATTCCCTTTGCAGGCGGAAATTCATGACCCGCATCCGGTAAGGTAAATCGACATGGCCATCTGTAATAATATATTTGTGGGCAAGCTCGTTCGCTTTTTCCATCAACACAGGATCTATTTCTGAAGTCTGATTCCCGGTTGAATCTTCCTTACATCCGGCAAATATGATCAATAAGAACAGGATAAGATAGCAGCAGTTTTTCATTAGCAAGCATTTAATTTTTGTAAAAATACATTTATCACATCAAAGACCCAATAGAAAAAACCCATCAGATCCTTTGACCTGATGGGCGTGCTTATAGCAACTAGCTTAGGTAGATTATTTTTTATCGGATTCCTTCCCGCTTCACTTCCAGGCCAGCTGGACGCTTTTTAATTTCCGGACGGGAATGTATCTCTGACGTAGTATTTTTCTCTTCCTGACGAACATTTTGTCCTTCTGGCTGCCTTGTAGGAAGACTTTTTGATCCTTCGGCTTGAATTTCCGATGTTTCTTTTGTTTCCTCAGACTTTGGTTTTGTTTCCACGGACTTCTGTTTCGTCTCTACCGTATTTGGTTTTATTTCCGCAGGTTTTGACTTTGTTTCTACAACCCTGGGGCTTGAAACAGGCGTCTCAGACTTCTGAGGATTTCGGGTAGCATCTGAACGGGAACTCAATTCGCCTAATTCTTTTCTTTTCAGATCTTCCACTTTTTTCTCTTGCTGTTTTTTCGTGGATTCAATGATCGCTTCATTGAGGCTTTTGGTACGTGGAGCCGGAGCATTAGCCTTATCTTCAGATCTGCCTTCATTCTCTTTTTCATCCTGAGGTTTTTGCTCCTCTTCAACTTTACGTTTCTGTGTCAGGGTTCTCACCTCAACCTTTATCGATTCGCGCTCCAGTCTTTTTCGGGCAACATAAGCTCTTTTTTGTTCCATCGTCATGTTACGCATTTCTAATGGTAATTCATGATTGGGAATAGTGGCCAACGTTACGATACCTGCATCAATCGCATCAATCAAATCCCATTCAGCATTTCGATAACTACGGCTGGCTTTTGTAATCATACGCTGAGCTTCATAAGCATTTCCGAATCTTGAAGAGTTACGGTCCTGCTCCAACTGACGCTGCTTGTGTTTATGCCCTTCTGATCCATAAGGAATATATGTTTCATTAAACCGGCGGTTAAGTCCTATCAGATCGTCATCATAATGATTTCCATGGTAATGGATATGCGTATTATGATCAATATTCATGTATTCTCCATCTCCGATATGAGCCGCATCCATCCATCCAAATTGTTTTCCCTGATAATAAGGGCCACAATAAATCGTATTTACAGAAATCCCTCTTCTGGCGGCTTTTTCGATCGCACTTCGGTAAGAAATTCGTCCCTGCTGGAATGCTTCGTTTCCTGCCACAAAGATCATTTTCAGGTCTTCCGGATGGTTACTCCACCGCAGAGAAGTTACAGCAAGATCAATCGCTTCACCATAGTATTCACGGCTTCCGCCGGTACGAAGGTAAAACAGTTCTTCAGAGATCCAGTCAAGGTCGGTGGTAAAAGGTACGACTCTGCGCATATAACTGCTTCGAGAACCAAGGTTGGCATTTCCCAGTTCAAAAAGAGCTAATTCCACCTCAGGCATTTCCCGGTAACTATATCCTTCTGTTAATCCATTGATAATGTACCAAAGTTGTGATTTTGCCTGATTGATTAACCCTTCCATGCTTCCGGAGACATCCAGAATCAAGGCTACCTGAATTTTTTCGTCAGAATCATAATAGGGATCATCGTGGCGAGGACTGTAATGAGTCCTTCCCTCATCATCGTAAAAGGGTTCGTCATCTCCATATTGAGCTTTGGCAAACAAGGCGATGATTAAAAATGTAAAGAGTAAAAGTTTTGATTTCATAGAGTTTTGTTTTGTGATTGTTTGTTAAAAGTATATTCCAGATTACGCCCCGCTATTTGAAAGGTTTGGTCTCTAATACATCACAACTGTACTCCATAAAAATCACAATGTGTCAAATAAAACAATAAAAGTTTCAGGTTTGAGGGAGGAAAGTGTCAGAATTTACAATATGCGTGAAATGAAAAAAAATGATTTTTTTTCAAAATTTTTGCCTTTTGCGCATTTTCCAATTAGGTAAAACCCCGGACCTGTCAGTCGCAAATTTCAACCATTAACCCTGTAAATTTCTGAGGGAATCGGAAAACTCCCTATACTTGTATCATAACAGGACGGTAATCCTGGAATTACAAGAGCAAGGGCTAGGGTTGATTCTTCACCAATGGTGGATGAGTCCCCTAGTTTTTTCATTTTTGGCTTTTGGCTAAAAACTCCCCCCTTTTTATCAATATAAAATGATTTAGCACCTTTAGACCTTAGCTATCTAGCACAGGTTTTCGGTATGTGTTTAGCGTGGTACATCGAAGATGAAAAAACGAATACCAAACTATGGAAGCCTTCCAGCGAATAATCAATCACATTTAAAAGCAATTAAACAAGAATTTTTCCCAGATAGCTTCACACAATTCTTCTCCATTTTTCCTCAAAAACAAAAATACACCCACCACACATTCTACCTATTTGATATTTCACGATATCGGTATTTCCAATATTACTTACCTTCAGAGATTTCGCAATTCCATTAAAACCCTGTGTCTTGCATTTAAGGTTTCTATTCTAACCATTTAGGGGAAAAATCGCCGGATGAGCCTAAAAACTCCCTATACTTGTATCATAACAGGACGGTAATCCTGGAATTACAAGAGCAAGGGCTAGGGTTGATTCTTCAC
>JAGQVA010000563.1 GCA_020438265.1 Bacteroidota bacterium | reverse complement strand
TACTGCCGTAGCCAGCATTCGCATGAGTTTTTTGCCCTGCTCTGTCATATCACCGCGAAATAAGGGTCTGAGTGAAGGGTCTTTGGCAAATAGTTTGTCGTAAAAAATGGCTGCGGCCTGATCAGCAATAGGGGCGACCAGTTTAAAAGAGCTTTGGACTAATTCGATGGTTCTTGTTTCCATGTTATATTAATTGATGATGATGATCGTGGGGGGCCTGATGTGATTTTATTACAAATAGTGATTTGGTTAAAATGATAAGTCCAATTTGTAATGAGTCACAGACCAGTTTTTATAATCATCAGGTTAGTCGCCGGGGAATTGTTTGGATCAACACCCCTTTTAAAAAAATTTATTCTCATTCTAAATGATCACAGTTATTGATACTAAGGCTAATAATTAGGATATTGGCCCCGAATCTTAACATTTAATGAAAATGAAAAATCTGATACATTTATTTTTGATTGCATTTGCGCTTTACGCCTGTGGTGGTGGAAGCACTTCTTCTGAGACAGATTCAACTACTGCGCAGCCTGAAACTACTGCCAGCGAGCCTGAAAGCGTACCTGCAGTAGCAGAATTGAGTATCTCCGGGGATGATGCGATGAAGTTTAACAAAACTGAGCTTAAAGTAAAAGAGGGACAGACAGTTAAACTGACGCTTTCTCATAGTGGAAAACTGCCTAAGGCAGCAATGGGGCATAATTTTGTTCTGCTGGTTCAGGGAGCGAATATGGCCGATTTTGGAATGGCTGCCATGGGAGCAGTTGATACTGATTATATCCCTGCTGATCAGGCTGATAATATCATCGCTCATACCAAACTGGTTGGTGGTGGAGAATCTGACACCATTGAGTTTGAAGCTCCTGCCAAAGGAACCTATGATTTCCTCTGTAGCTTCCCTGGCCACTCTGCGCTGATGAAAGGGAAGTTTATCGTCGAATAAGTCAAAACAAGTTTTACATAATGGAAGTGGGCCTTCTTAGTTGCTGGGAAAGGCCCATTTTTTTATATGTGCCTGGTTGAAATTAAGTAAAAATAAGAAACAAGGAATTACAAAGTAAAAAGTAGCTGATTGACTCCGAGGGAAATACTTTTCAGTTTTCTATTTCTTGTTTCTTGTTTTTACTTTTAATTAACCTTGTCTTTCAACCCAATTACGCCTTATTATCACCACCCGGGTAACCTTTGCATTACGAATGAGATAAAGGGGTATCAACACCCAAATTGTTTATTATGCAAAGCGAAACCACCTCTTATTCTCAAAAATCGCCATCCCAGACTGCTTTGAAGCAGAATCGGGATAATTCTTCGGGTTTTCTCAGAAACCTGTCTACCTTTCTCCATGCCTTGGGTAGCGTTGCTATAACCAATATTTTCAGTATTATACTGGTCATTCTGTTATACCTGTTTTACTGGGCTTTTCCACAAGCGAAAGATTTACTGCTGATTATTAACCACGGAAATGATCCCTGGGTCATCCTTTTTTATTTATCATTGGTTACTCTGGCAACAATCTGCTGGTATTTACCCAGATTTGCTTATCAAGAGACCTGTTATGGTGATTCTCGTTTTCGATCAATCTTTTATACAAAACATCTGAATCACCTTTATGACGCTTATTCATACACCCAAACCACCAAATCGGAACGGTATACAGCTCTCTTTAAAGAAATGCTTCCCCGGACATTGGGAACAATGGTCATTCTGGTTGCTTCTTTTGGGATTTTGAATGTAGGTGATGAAATGACAGGGAAACCTCTTTTGGGAATACCTGCAGGATGGCTTCTGACTATTTCGTTGGCAGTTCTTTTATTGCTTCATATTGGCCATGTCAGTTTTGCCACGAGATTAAATAAGATTAAAATAAAACCTGCCCTTGCGCTCTGGGGACCTCTGTTAATCGGAGGTGGTACTACGATTATTTTGTTGGTATTAAGAAGTTTGAATACCAGGGATGAAGAGAGTTTGACATTGGTATTTTTGTCCGGGATCATTATAGCCATTTCGTTTTTCCTCTTTACAGTCTTCAGAAAAAGAGCATCAGAAGTATATGGAGAGAAACTGGGAAAAATGGCTGAGAATTTTGGACAAAGACCTATGTTTAAAACCAGATCCCGATCTCCGGAAAAACCTTTTGGATGGAGAATAAAACGATTTTTTGAAGGGAAAAATATGATTATGATTAGTCTGACTTCCTTAGGGCTGATTTCGGGAGTGATGTTTTTTATTTATAATTTTTTCCCTGCTATTTCCCAAAAATGCAATCCTCTTTTTTGTGCCAATATAACCTTCATTTTTTATCTCTCAATCCTTTATTTTCTTCAAATCGGAGGGAATCAAAAATCAATCAATATTGTGTTTTTTGCCATTCTGAGCATATTTATTATCAATGCTTTTACTGAAAATAATGATTACCATGAAATTTCTACAGCAAAGGAATCTTATAATCCTCACCAGCGTGAAGCGCTTGAAGACTATTTTGGGCAGTGAGTGGAACAACGTAAAGATGCTATTATGGCCTGGCAGGCAGAACATCCCCAGGACTCCTTTCCCGTTTTTATCGTTTCTGCGGAAGGTGGAGGCTCACGGGCTGCTTACTGGACTGCAATTAATCATGCTCATCTTCAAAAAGAGAATCGCAATTATTATCACAATCACTTATTTGCATTAACAGGTGCTTCTGGTGGGACTACAGGAAACAGTACGTTTTTTTCTTTAAAAGAAGGAAATCTGGAAGGTGCTGATATCCTGGATATGGCCGATGATATTTTTAGACAAAATTATCTTTCTTCTTCATTGGTTATGCTGATGGGATTTGACCTTTGGAAAGATATCTTTGGCCTTAATATTGGAAATGATCGGGCGAAAGAGCTGGAAAGGGAATGGACTGAGGAAATGGATCGACTATCAGGTAAAAAAGTTACCGGATTCAAACAACCGTTTTTGAGCTTTTGGTATGAAAGCGAGAGCACCCGGATAAAAAATGACAGAAAGCCATTATTGTTTATCAATGCAACACAGGTCCAGACTGGCGGTCATGCAGTGGTTTCTCCTGTAAAACTTAATCCCAGGGTTTATCAGGGGTTTGATTTATTGGAGACGATGTATGAAGTAAATCAAGATGTAACCATCCCGTTAAGTACAGCTAATTTATTAAATGCCAGTTTCCCCTATATCAATCCAGCCGGAAATATTGGTCAGATAGGCAGTTTTGTAGATGCGGGTTATTATGACAATTATGGAGCGAGAACCGGAAGAGGAATCATTCAGCAGCTGAAAAACCTGCGTGCAGATGCCGATAGTTTGAACAAACCCATCTATAAAAAGATCAAATTTGTGTCTGTTTTAATCCGAAACGGAACAGCAGATGAAATCATGGAGGAAGCTGTTGAGCCTCAAAAAATGGACCTTCTCAGACATGAAGGACGTAAGAAAAGCAGCCTTCAATCACACCAGCTTCATGCTCCCCTGAATACAATTGGGAATATCCGTTCTGCGGTCAATGCAGATAATCGAAAGGAATTAATTGAAACAGCAGACGGATTTTATGAAATTCAGTTACATAGAACCAGTTTTATCCCCAAGAATGGGAACAAGGAAGTAAACCCTATTATTCCACTGGCAAGATTTCTTTCTGATTTGGCTTTGGAAGCTATGGATGAGGCTTTGGTGAGTGAAAGGAATAAAAAAACGCTGGAGAGTATTCTTCAGGAGATGAAATAATGATTTGTGATGGGTTCTTGCGGAACGGGCAGTTCCGCAAGAACCCATAAACCTTTACTCCACACCTCCCCAACACATATATTTTATCTCCAGATATTCCTCAATCCCGTATTTGGAGCCTTCTCTCCCAATCCCGCTTTCCTTGATCCCTCCAAATGGTGCAACCGTAGTAGATATCAATCCCGTATTAATTCCCACAATACCGTATTCAAGGGCTTCGGCCACTCTCCAGATCCGAGCGTAATCGCGCCCGTAAAAATAGGCTGCCAGCCCAAATGGGGTATTATTCGCCATTTCAATGACTTCTGTTTCTGTTTTAAAGGAAAAAACCGGAGCCACCGGCCCAAAAATCTCCTCGTGGCTGATAGCCATGGAATCATCCAGATTGGTCAAAACGGTAGGTTCGTAAAAATGTCCGGAGACATTCATTTCCAGCGGTTTTCCGCCAGTCAGTATTTGGGCCCCTTTTGCTTTTGCATCTCCAACCAGCCTTTGCACTTTTTCCATTCCGGCTTTATTAATTAATGGACCAATCACAACGTCGTCTTCCATTCCTGAGCCAGATTTTTGCGCTTTTACCGCTTCTGTAAATTTTTGGGTAAAAGCTTCAAGCACGCCTTCCTGGACATAAATTCTGTTGGCGCAGACGCAGGT
>JAGQVA010000562.1 GCA_020438265.1 Bacteroidota bacterium | reverse complement strand
TTCCTCCGATTGACAGGAGATTTATCTGGATTGGTCTGGGAATTTTCACCTTTTTATTGAGATATATTCTAAGCCTGAATCCCTATTTTACTGAAGAATTTTACTCCAGAGGATTGTTTGCAGTTTTGCGTTATGTGTGGGATTATACCCTTGGCTGGTCTCCTATTCCGCTGATATATTTTGCTTTCCCATTATTACTCTTTTTTCTTATCAGGTGGGGAATCATTGTCCGAAAAAAAAGAGGTCCTCGTTCATGGCGAAATCGAATTGCAGGAAGTTTGCTGAATATCCTTGCCTTTGCCAGCGGTGCGATTGTCTTTTTCTTTTTCCTCTGGGGATTTAATTACAACCGGGTACCCGTAGACGAAAAACTCAATCTTCGCGCTCCGAAATTAACAGCAGAGATCATCGAATCAGAATTTGAAGTTTCTCTTCAGGAAATGCTGGAAGCCAGAAGGAAAATTACCTCTGATGACAGAAAGGCTGATATCGTCTTTGAAGACCTTGATAATCAATTGAGACCAGTAGTCATACAAGCTTTAAAAGAAAACGGTTATCCTGCTCCGGGAAGAGTAAGAGCACGGGTTTTGGCTCCAAATGGCTTATTAATGCAGCTGGGAGCCAGTGGAATTTATATTCCTTTTGTATTTGAAGGACATGTTGATGGAGGATTACATCCTTTGACCTATCCTTATACATTGGCGCACGAAATGGCTCACGGTTATGGATTTGGAGATGAAGGTACCTGTAATTTTTGGGCTTACCTGGCTTGTAAAAAGATTACTGAGCCTAAGATCAGGTATGCTGCAATGTTGGATTATTGGCGGGAAGTAGCAGTATTATATCGCAGAATTGAGCCGGAAATATATCAGGAAATCAGGGCTGACCTGCCCAAAGGGTTGCTTCAGGACATTGAAGCAATTAATGAATCGATTAAAAAATATCCAGGATTTTTTCCTGAGTTTTCAGATCAGGTTTACGATAGTTATCTCAAGAATCAGGGGGTTACGGAAGGAATGGCCAGTTACGGGAAGGTAGTTGCATGGGTTTATGCCTGGAGGCACAGGTAATGCGGACTTTCCAAAGGATATATTCTGATTCTTTGCGCCGCATTAAAATGACGGCGCAATGCATTAAAATGACGGCGCAATAAGAACTGACTACATATTAAAATAGCGGCGCTATAGAAATCCCTTCATTCACCATTTCAACTTGAATTCGGTCAATTCCTACGTCATCCCCTTCAAGATGAATAATCATTGCTGGCTTATTCAGCAAATAAACCACAATCGCGGGAAGCTGATTCAACCACTGTATCTGAAATCCATACCCCAGGCGATATAATCCCAGAAGGTATTCTGCAACGACAAAATTCCCGCGAAGGCTGGCTGCAGGACGGGAAATATCCAGTTCAATATCTTCTTTGAGGATTTCCAGTAATCCGCTTAAATTTTCCCCTTCACAAACCTCCACAAAGGTTTTTACCAAATGAAGATGGCGCTCTGGGGAAACCTGGAAACGCTGGCGATCATTCTGCAAATGACGGCGTGCTCTCGAAAGAATCTGTCGGCAATATTCTTCATTAATATCCAGAATATCAGCAATTTCCTTATGCGAATAGCCGAAGATTTCCTTCAGCAGAAAAACAGCGCGCTCCATTGCAGATAACTTTTCCAGCATCGCCAGCAAGCCAAGCGAAAGCGAATCCCGGTTTTCGATATAAGCAGGCAAATGGTCTATTAATAATTCAGGGGCAATTTCTATGTCAGACTGTTCTTTTTTCTTTTGATCACGAATAAAGTTCAGACATTTATTGATCAGGGTTTTGACCAGATAACCTTTCACATTTTGGATATGATCTTTTTCCAATGAGAGCCATTTCAGCATGGTTTCCTGTACCAGATCTTCAGCATCGGTAGGATTTCCCAGCATATTCAGGGCGATAGGAAAAAGAAGATTTTTATAGTCAGAATATATCGATTTTGTCATTATTCTATAGTTAAAAAAGAATATTGCTCATAAGGTAAACACATAACTGCTATTTATTGTGACGGGTTTAGCGAAAAAAAATTTTGAGTCGCTACTCTTTATCCCGTATAACTTCCCTCCGATCTCTGACAATGGTATATTTAAAAGCAATAATAGGTTGTATATGCCCACCTTTTACTCCGATGAATCCATACCCAAAAGTACTATAACCCATCCCTGGTAAATAATAAGCCAGTAAGTCATTCCGAGGCTTCGAATATCCCATTTGAATGGCCAGATCAGCATATAAACGCGGGTTGATTCTCAGTGAAAAGCCAATAGTGGTAGATAATCCCAGTTTGATTCCCTGTACATTGCGAGGCGGCAAACCTCCGGAAGGGTCATCTGGGGCAAGCGTTTCATTATAATATACGCCAGTCAGGTGAAAACCAATGAAAGGATATTCATATTCGTCTTCGAGAGGGTTGACCAATCTTCCTCCTATCGAAAGGAAGGCACCATAATTTTTGAGTTGGGAATAGGATTCCAGGAACCGGGTTCTTAATGGGTCACTGGATTTTTTGGATTGGGCGCGAAAGCCCCCGCTAAATTGTAGCCAAAAACTGGGGTTGAGCTTCATTCCTCCCTGAAAATCTACTGTCCCGACTGCCAGTGGGGTTACATTGATACCCAGATCAGTTTTTGGTTGGGCCAAAACAAAGATGGGAACTACAAGCCAAGCTAAAAGGTAGTACCTGTACATAAATATGAGACGCAGCTGTTTCCTTAGATATAAAACTAAGAAACTTTGGATTCATTCGCTTGATAATTTGAGAAAATATGAAAATGATGTAAGAATCCCTGAAATGTCCATTTAAAAACCGCAAAAACTCCCTTTTTTTTCTTAAGGACCGAAACAGATGTAAGTTGTTTTCGTAACTTTGGCAGCAACAAGATTAGAATATGCCAGACTTACTTATCTGGATTGCCGTATTTGTGGTGACCCTGATTACATTAATTATTTCTGCTGATTTTTTTATAAAAGCTTCTGAACGAATTGGGCTAGCCGCTGGCATTCCCCCCTTTATTGTTGGCGTTACTTTAATAGCAATTGGCACCTCTCTTCCTGAATTAATTACTTCCATTGTTGCTGTTTCAAAATCTTACGAATCATCCTCTATTGTCATTGGCAATGTTATTGGATCAAATATTACGAATATTGGCCTGGTGCTGGGGATTGTAGGAATTACCGCACGCAAAATCAAACTTGATTTTGATGTCATGCGGGTAGATTTACCCATGATGATTGCGAGTACTTTTATTCTATTCCTTTGTATTTTAGATGGTCAATTCTCCCTGTTTGAAGGACTTGTTTGTCTATTAGGGTTAAGCGTTTATCTCGCTTATGTATTTAATCTTGGTAAAAGCGAACAGGCTGATGAAAAACTTCTTTCTGAAGACGATGAGCCTCCTCTGTCGTGGTTTACCTGGAAAGAACCTATTATTCTCCTTACCAGTGCTGCAGTCATTTATTTGTCAGCTAAATACAATGTGGAAGCAATTGTGCATTTGGCCGACATTATGGAGATTGGGCAGGAATTTATTGCTTTAACAGCTGTCGCTCTCGGCACTTCTCTTCCCGAACTGGTAGTTTCCATTGTTGCCGTCAAAACCAATAATGCAGAAATGGCAGTAGGAAATATCCTGGGTTCAAATATCTTCAACATTTTTGCGGTAATGGGAATACCCCGGATTTTTGGTGAGATTGATATTCCCGAAAGTATTATGGGATATAGTATGCCTGCCTTGATTGTTATTAGCCTTATTTGCCTTTTCGTCGTTCAGGATAGGGAAGTCAATAAATGGGAAGGCTGGATTCTGTTTCTTTTTTATACCCTCTTTATTGGAAATCTCGTTTTTATGCAGATGTAGAGCTGTTGGCGTTTTGCTATTGGCTATTAGAAAAACCAACAGCTAAAGGAATAGCCAAAATTACTTCTTCAAAAATATTGAGTACAAGTAAGCATCCCGGATCGCTTCTTTATAAACTATATCCAGTTCCACTTCTTCAAAAAAAGACCCGCCCGCAACATAACTGACCATTATCGGCTTATCGGCATTTTGTGCAATTGCCTTGATGATCCCCATATCATCCCCATCAGTAAAATGAATGAGTTCCACAATCTGGCCATCATTTCTTTTTCGGCTACTTTTTTCATTGAGTGTGGGAATTCTTCTGCTCACAATTGGTTCTTCCCCATCGATAGAAACCTCAATTTTAGTATGATAAAGCCCTTTTTCAGAAGTATAACAGGAAAGGAGTCCTAATTCTCCATTTTCATCCAACTCGGGTTTCAGACAGGTAACAAAATCTTCCTTTTCATCAATAAAAATATATTCGTAAGTACCTTCTCCCGATTT
>JAGQVA010000561.1 GCA_020438265.1 Bacteroidota bacterium | reverse complement strand
TAATTCTTTAGAATTTTTCCTCAAATTGGACCGCAGTTTCAATCAGAAAGGCATAAATTGGACCGTTTCAACCCGGTCCAATCATCAAAATTCATTCGTATCAAAACCCTGCATTTTCTCCAAAAAACTCTTTGGAGCATGGGTAACCCGAAGCTGAAGAAACGCTTCTTTTGGCATGTAGTCCTCCAATATCGGCAAACATTCCTCCAAATCATTAGAGCGCATTCCAATCGGATCATCTTTCAATAATTCAAACCCAAAATCTGAATACAATTTAATCGCCCGGTAACTCTCCGGTTGAGTGTGAAGATATACCGGATATTCCTCCTGACTCAAATTTTTCATGATCAGAGAAAGCAGAGCACGTCCAATTCCCAGGCCTTCATAGCCCGGAAGTACTTTTAACCAGTGAATCGTGTTAAACTCATCATAAGCTTTCCAAAGTAAACAAGTGGCAACGGGGATATCATTATGATCGCAGATAAATAAAGTTTTGGAAAAAAACAGGTCTTCTTTTCCCCCGTAAGTCATTTCAAAAAACTGCGTCATGAATGGTTCATACTCATGTGCAGTATCCGGGTCGTCAAAAGGCATGGCTTTCCATATTGGGAGTTCTTCAGGGCGGCAGGTGCGAACGTGGAAGTCAGATGAAAGTTTGCTCAACGCTCTGCGATGTAGCGCTTTACAGATCATGAAGATATTTTTGTCGGGGAGTTGTTCTGGCATACTGTTTATCAATTTTCAGGCTTTTTTAGTCATCAAAATGACCCCCGTCGACCATTCCATTTTTGTAAGAGTAAAATCCTGCCTGCTTTCCAAATAAGTAATCAGCCGATCTACATTATCCTGATGCCCTTCCGGCCAGTTGGGCTGAGGCATCATATCATCAATCACGTAAAATCCTCCAGGCTTTACCAGTGCCAGAATCTCTTCTGTTTCACTATATTTCCCCGGCCAGGCATCTGCAAAAATCAGATCAAAACCTTCTCCCTCATAGTTTTGAATCCACTCGCTTCCATCCCGACAAATAAGCGTTATCCTTGGATCATTTCTGAAAAACTCACTGGCCATCTGGATTAATGCAGGATCATTATCTATGCTCGTCAACCTGGAATCAGTATCCAGACCATCTACCATCCACGAAAGAGAAAGACTGGCTCCGGTTCCCAGCTCCAGGATATTGGATTGTGGTTTGGAAGCAATCAGGGTTTTTAATAAGGTGCCAATGTAGATATCAGAGGGCATGGTAAAGCCTGTTTCCTTAGCTTTGGCTTCGATAATAGCATGATTGGGAGGACGATTGGTGATTTTGGTCTGGTTCATGGAAAGTTTTCTTTATTCTATGGAAAGCGAAAGTACTCAATTCTCAAATCAGATCAGCTAATGCACTTTCCAGGTCTGGAAATTGAAATTGAAAACCCATTTCTTTCAGCCGGTTTGACTTAACATATCTACCGTAAAGCACCAATTCCGGATCGGTTTTGAATACGAATTTCGCTCCCAGACGAATCATAAATTCCGGCGCAGATAACCCAATCGGGACCCTCATCTTTTTTCTTAACAGTTTCATAAAAGCCTTGTTTGAGACGGGATTGGGAGCACTGATAATAAAAACGCCTTCATATTTATCTTCGGTAATCGATCTATAAATCATCTCATTCATATCATCTTCATGAATCCAGCTCATCCCCTGATTTCCATGACCCGCTTTTCCTCCTAATCCCAGTTTTACGATTTGTTTCAGGCTTTCCAATGCTCCTCCATTTTTACCGATTACAAAGCTTGTCCGCAAAATCACACCTCTGGTATCCTCAGGAATGGATTCATGAAAAGCCTTTTCCCAGGCTTTCCCTACAAATGGCGCTAAACCATATCCGGTAGAAGATTCTTCGGTACAAACCTGAGACGGTGGATCACCATAAATATGGGCAGTAGACATCTGAATCCAGATTTTGGGAGGATGGCCAACAGTATTTAATGCCTTCCCGATAATTCGGGTCGAATCCACCCTCGAACGCAAAATTAAATCGCAATTGTCTGGCGTTTTGATACAATCCACCGTTTTTCCAGCCAGATTGACAATGGCTTTTGCATGATTTAATGAATCTGCCCATTTTCCAACTGAAACAGCATCCCAACTGAGAAATTCGTAGTCAAGATAACTTTTGGGCTTGTTGCGGGCAACTAATACAGGGTGCATTCCCTTGTCTGTCAAATATTTGGCGAGACTTAAACCCAAAAAGCCAGTCCCACCAAAGATGATAACCTTGTCCATTTATTTAATATTAGGCCTGACCTCCATCAGAAGGTCTGACTGATAGACATCTTCTGGTGTAACAACTTTCTCCGACAGCGGGATGTTAGCTCCGTATCTTTCTTTGAGTTTGTTTTTTACTACAGGGTGGGTTAAATCGAAGGTTCTCAACTCTGATAATTCACATAATGTAATGCCAAGGCCTCTTTGATAAAGTTTCCAGACCAGTTCTGAGCAATAGATATTTTTATCGCTCCATTCAAAATAGAGGTCGTAATTTCTTCCATTTAAACCCTTTTCCAACTTTTATAAGCCTGTTGATTTGATGGGTGGATAATCCTTCGGGAAAGTCTTTGAGCCGTTTGACCTTATATTCTCCATTTTCGCCACGGGCAATCCAGTCTTTGAGGCGGGTGGACTTGACTGGTTGGATGGCTTCAAACACGTACCATTCCTGCTGCTTTTTGTAAATAATACCAACGTGGCTATATCTGGAATGGGTAGCTAATTGAATGGCCTGGCTTTGAGAAGAGAGAGAAGTTTGGAAGATGATATCTCCGTCTTTGAATTCGCCTGAGATTTGGGAGAGTGAAAATAGCGGAAAGAGAATGATTTGGATGATAATTAGTTTTTTCATTTCCTTAAGATGCTATATTTAATTTGCAACTCAAATACCGCCTGCAATCCAACTGAAATTTTATTAGGATTAATATACTGATCAAACCCTGAATAATTGATAGGATCGTAATAGCGAGTAGTTTTTTTGCGCTCTTCCTCAATGTATCCTTTAGAACGGTAGCGGTTAAATTCCAGATTAGAAGATCCATAAGCCTGATAACCTTTATATAGCTGGTTGGGAAATACAAACTGGAATTGTTCACTGAAAACCACTGCCTGCTCTTCAATTTTGAGATTGGTGGCCTTGAGATAAAGCGCTCTTTTTTTATCAATAATGTTAATTGCTTCGGAAAATAAATGATCATATACACTATTCACATCGAGGAGAATATAGTCCAGTTTTACTGCGTTGTGGATTTCATTCCGAGCTGCTGCATTCATTAAATCTTTTAAAGATGAGAGGGAGTCAAAACGAATGATAACGTTTTTATTGATCTCATAACCCACTTGTTGCTGAACCGCAGATTTCCTTTCTATATCGTAGTCATAGATGGGATATTGAGTGATAATATCTATATATACATCGTCATTGTCTATTCCAAATTTCTTAAGATCATTGAGAAATCGGGCAATTTTTTGATCGATTATTCGGGTACATTCAAGGAGTGAGTCTGCTTCCTGGCTTAGGCTAAAAGTCAGTTTGTATGCATCTGCATCGAGGTTCATCAGTATGCTGGCTGAAATAAGAAAAGTTGTATCTGAAATTGATACAACTCTTTTCTGGGGACGGAAAGACTCGCTACTCTGACCTGGATTGGCCTTGTTTCTTCCTTCCAGAAACCTGTCAGGATTATCCAAAATATCAGCCTGAGCTTGCCCATAATGCGTAAATGAAAGGAAAAACAGGAAAAGGAAAAAGGTGATGCTTTTCATAATATAATAGTTTTAGGAGATCTGGTTTACAAATAAGAGCCAGCTCATCGAATTTTTCCATAACATTTAATAAGTAATGAAGCAGAATAAAATATAAAAAGTTCAGAGTAAAAAGTGAGAAAGTACTTTTATACTCTTCATTCTGCACTATTTACTCTTCATTTTTTCTATTCTTATTTGTGTTAATACTTCATTATCAGCCCCTGTTAAAAAGGTTAATTGAAAAAGGAGGTTTATGAAATAAACTCCCCCAGCAACTGCCCATGCCGGACAGGATCATCCATCCACGGCAAATGACCACTATTTTTAAAGAAAATAATCCGGGAATCTTTCATCAATTGATTGACACGGTTTCCTGTTTCCAAAGACCCGAAAGGATCATTCTCTCCCCAAAGCCATAAAGTAGGAATGTTTAGTCTGGCAAGATCCTGGTCTTTGATATAGTATTGTGGATCTACCTTCCTGCCTTTCATGGCTACGTTCATGACTATGATATCATTGGCCAGGGTAATCGTGTCATTGCTCATGCTTTTGTACCATGAATGATAAAGCGGAGAAATATGATTATTTAACACTTCGGGTACA
>JAGQVA010000560.1 GCA_020438265.1 Bacteroidota bacterium | reverse complement strand
TTATAATGAATTACCCACCGCACATTGGATTTGTCAATCCCCATTCCAAAGGCAATGGTCGCGCAGACAATCGGGACAGTATCATTGATAAAATCTTCCTGTACCCTTGAACGCGCTTTGGAAGTCATACCAGCGTGGTAAAAAGCCGCTGCGATTCCGTTGCTTTTCAGTTTGGCGGTTAGTTCTTCCGTAGATTTTCGGCTGAGGCAGTAAATAATCCCGGATTGTTTGGGGCGAAGCCGGATAAAATCAAGAATCAGATTCAGGCGATTTCTCCCCGGCAAAACCGTCAGTTTTAGATTCGGCCGATCAAAGGAAGCCACAAATACTTTAGGATTTTTCATCCCCATCTGATGAATAATATCTCTCCGGGTAAGTCTGTCAGCAGTTGCCGTAAGGGCAATTAAAGGAACCTCCGGAAAACGCGTTTTAAAAAAGCTCAGTTGATTGTATTCCGGGCGAAAATCATGCCCCCAGGTTGAAATACAATGCGCTTCGTCAATGGCAAAAAGGGTAATTTTTACTCTGGAAATAATACTGTAAAAATCTTCAGAAACGGCCTTTTCGGGTGAAACATATAGCAATTTGATCTCTGCCAGGAGAATTTCTTCGATAATTGCGTTTTGTTCCTCATAGGTCTGAGAACTATTGAGAAAAGCGGCGTTAATTCCATTGGCTTTTAGTGCCTCCACCTGATCTTTCATCAAAGCAATTAAAGGCGAAACCACGATACAAAGTCCTGGTTGAATCACTGCCGGAATCTGATAACAAATAGATTTTCCTCCGCCCGTCGGCATCAAAACCACTGTGTCGCGCTTCTTTAAAACTGTTTGAATGATTTCCGCCTGCATGGGGCGGAAGGTGTCATAACCAAAATATTTTTTAAGTGCCTTCTGCGCGGTTTCAATATTCATATTTACCCTTGGAATTGGATGTAAAGATAAAAAGCGAAAACAGGAAATGGAAGGAGAAATTTTTTGAGCTGTTTTTATTGGGTACACGAAGGTTCAATTAGCCAACACTGTTATTCATCATACCTTGAGATTTACTTTTTTATGGGACATTTTTAGGGTGTGCTAGTAGCATTTTGCCAAGTAAATTTTTAAAACTCTGTGTTGTCATCCTGAGCCTTGGCGAAGGATGATACCAAAAACGTTGTATGTGCTTCACACAAGATAAAAATACAAACTCATTGAATCGACAATGTATTAGTGCAATTTCTTATCATTCATTCTTTAAAATCACACTTATGAAAAAATCCTACATTCCCTTTTGCCTGTTCCTGATGATTCAACTATCGGCCTGTGTTTTGCAAAAACCCATTGCCCCCGAATATATCGACTACATCGGCGAATGGCAATCCGACACCTATGCTCTCGAAATCTTCCAAAACGGCTCTGCTACCTATAACTCAAACAAACTTCAGTTTGCCCGGCCCAGAAACCTCGACGGAAGGGTAAAAATTGACGGTGAGAAAATACGCATCATTGGTACGAGTGAAGAAGAGGGAGGCAGGGTTAGACTCAGAATTGATGAGCCCCCTACAATGGCCTTTGATTCTGTTTCCGGACAGGAATACTTTTATATGATACTCGAAGGCGATGAATTGCGTCGCACCGATTAAAAAGTACAAAGTACGATTTTCAGCAATTTTAAAGGGTTGAAAATAAGTGCTATATTGGGTAAGATTAAGTTCTCCATCCGTACCAGTCAAAAAAATAATATGTTTGGAAATTTACCTTACCCTCTAAAACGGGCAAGAGCCTCCCGGTTCTTGCTATTTTTTATTTTGCCTTTGGTAACTTTTCAAAATGTCAGGGGACAGAATGATTTATTTGAAATAAAGCAAAAGGAGAAGGTAGACACGCTTGACTCCGTTCTTCAAGTCCTTGCAAATGTGTCCAAAACATCAGCAATTGACTCGATTCTGGCAGAGAAAAGTACTTTTCAACCCCTCGCCTCCATCAAATCGTTTGATTCCAAACTCGCTCATTGGGGAAGACTTCGGCTGCATAACAAGACAGGGTATTCTGGCAGTTGGGTAATTTCTCCTGATTGGGAGACAGGTGTAAAAAGAAACGGTTTTGTAGATTTCTATTTCATCTTTGATGGAAATACAGACAGCATCATCACCAAACATACGGGGCGCTCTCTCCCTTATTCCCAAAAAGAAGGCATTGCCAAAGTTTTTCCCAATAATCAGGTCAGACTGGATCTTTCTACTGATCAGGAAGTAGAGGTTTTTATAAAAATTTCTCAATATGACCGAAAAAAACCCACTTTCAAGGTCGTTTTGCAGGACATATTGATCTGGAAAGAGGCGGATCAAAATATGCGAAATATCATTCATGCTTTTTTCCAGGGGATTGTCTGGATCATGATTTTTTACGCTTTAATGAATTTCTGGAGCCAGAAAAACGCGACCTACTTCTATTACGGTTTATTTCTCTTGTCAACCTCCATTTACTTTCTCTATGTCTCCGGGGTTCTCTATGAAACCCTTCTCAGAGAATACCCCAAAACCAGTGATTATGCGTGGATTTTGGCATCCAACTTTTTGGCCATTGGCTATTTTGAATTTTCCCGTCAATTTCTCAAAACCAGGGAAAGTATTCCCAAAGCCGATAAAGTGGGAATCATTTTCATCAGAGCTTTAATGGTTTTGACCATTTTGGAATTTATCTATATAAACATTACCCATAATCAATTTCTGCTCAATAAGTTTAATAATTTAATCATTCTCCTTGAGGTAACCTTCGCTTTAATTATCAGCATATTTTATAATAGAAGAGCCCTGGGTTCAGCCCGGGTTTTTATGTGGGCAACGCTATGGATTGTTATCGGTGGCTATACAGGTGTTGTACTTGATTTTCTGAATGTCTTTCAGGATTACATGATTATTGTGCTTTTCTTCTTTGTATTGCAAATACTGACCTTTTCGTGGGGGCTTGGATATCGTACATATCAGACGAAAAAGCACGCTTTTAAAGAGAAGTTAAGAGCCGATCATGCCAAAGAACTGATCGAATTAAAAAATAAATTCTTCGCCGATATCACGCATGAGTTCCGTTCTCCGATTAGCATTATTCTTTGGAATATCACTTATCTGATCAAAAACAATCTTAAGGAAATCAAAGATCAGTTGCCGGTTAAGTTTGACGCAATATATCGCAATTCCCAAAAGCTACTGGATCTTGTGAATAAAATTCTGGATTTAACCAAACTACAGGAAAAGGCAATTGTACTGAATCCCCGCGCAGGAGAACTCACCCAATTTGTCCAGGCCATCGCTGCGTCTTTTGAAACGGCTGCACACACAAAAAACATCCAGTTTGAAACAGAAAGGCCCGAATCTGAGCTATGGACCCTTTTTGACCCCGATAATTTAAAAAGCATTATCGCGAATCTCCTTTCCAATGCATTAAAATATACTCCGGAAGGCGGTAAAATCTCTTTTGTTTTTTTAACCGAAAAACAGGACAATCAGGAATTTGCCATCATTCAGGTGAAAGACAACGGTCCGGGTATTTTGGAGGAAGATTTACCCCGTCTCTTTGAGCGGTTTTATCAATCCCAAAATAATCCTTCACCTGAGGGTGGAACGGGAATCGGACTTGCCCTGGTAAAAGGTCAGGTAGAACTCATCCATGGGGAAGTAAAAGCTGAAAATAATCCTGACGGGGGAGCTTTGTTTACAGTCAAATGGCCTTTTGAAAGAGTTCCAAAACCTGAACCATCCGAAGTTTCTACAGAAACAGAGACAATAGAAACACCAGTATGGCCTACCCAATCAGCTTTACCTTCTACCAAACCGAAGTTGTCTGATCATGAGCTTCCGATAGCCCTTTTGATTGAGGATAATAATGACATTATCATTTATTTAAAATCCATTCTATCTCCTCTTTATCAGGTTTATGTGGCCCGAAACGGTGCTGAAGGGATTGACATTGCTAAAAAACTGGTCCCGGATATTATTATCTCAGACGTTATGATGCCAGAGAAGAATGGGTTTGAAGTCTGCGAAATTCTCAAAACTGATATTCAGACCAGCCATGTTCCGATTATTTTGTTGACAGGAAGGTCAGAGCAGGCTGACAAACTGGAAGGGCTGGAAAAAGGTGCAGATGCATATTTGATCAAACCCGTTGATGAGGAAGAATTGCTTACCTATGTCAATAACCTCATTGAAAACCGGAAAAAGATATTTGAACGACTAGGAAAACAAATAGACAGAAATACCGAACAGCCTCTTGACCGGGAAAGTGCGCTTATCCATAAGGCTCGCCGCATCATAAAAGAGAATTTATACAATCCTGACTTCAAGAATGAAGATCTTGAACATTTATTAGGTCTCAATTATCACAGTTATTTGAGAAAATTAAAAGCACTTACCGGGCTTAC
>JAGQVA010000559.1 GCA_020438265.1 Bacteroidota bacterium | reverse complement strand
TGGTAAGCTAAAATCTCAATTCAATTCCAATTTTATTACTCCCTATATCCTTTCTCCTCATTCAAGCCATACGCTTTATCTGGCGGGGAATTATGTGCTGCGCAGTACGAACAGGGGCGACAGCTGGTTTGCGGTTAGTGAGGATCTGAGTCTTTCAGCAGATTCTACGAAAAAGGCGCTGGCAGCCGGTGCCATTGCAGAAAGCCCTTTACAAAAGGATCTCATTTATGTGGGAACGGATCGGGGAGGTTTTTGGGTAACGGAGAACGGGGGAGCAAACTGGGAGGAACGATCATCTGGTCTTCCAAATGCTTATATCCGCAGTATTTTCCCCTCTAATCATGATTCTCATAAAGTGTATATCTCTCTCAATGGAATGAATTATGACGATTTGTCTAATCATCTTTATATGTCTGATGACAGGGGAATTACCTGGAAATCCATCACGGCGAATCTGCCCAATGAAACGGCAAATGTGATTTATGAAGACCCCAAATTCCCCGATGTTTTATATGCAGGGTTGTATCGGGGGGTATATATTTCCCTTAATCGGGGAGAAAACTGGCAATTATTGGGCGATAACCTGGCTGCGACTTGTATCGCTGATATTGAACTCAAAGATGAAGATTTGCTCATTGGCACACATGGAAGAGGAATTTACAAGATGAATATTGCACCTGTTTATCACTTTTTGGAAAATCATAACAAGGAAACTAATTATCTGTTTTCGCCTCCCCCAGCCTATCGCCCGGAATCACATGATACCCACAAGAATATAAATTATCAAACTGTAACAAAGGTTCCGTTGACTTTTTGGCTGGCTCAGCCTGCTGTTTGCACTTTAAAGGTCATGCAAGAGAACAAAACCATCTGGGAAAAAGAACTTTCCGGACAAACAGGTTATAATCAGTATCGGTGGGATCTGGTCGTTGAAAAAGAAGAAAGTGATTTGCCTTATTTCATTCATTATGAGAAGTTTATATCTATCGGACAATATCAACTGGTGCTGGAACTTCCCCAAGAGATGAAAACGGATCGGGATAATTTAGAGACTGAACTGATTGTGAAATAGGTTTATGGAGGATGTTTTTTCAACTTTTGTAAAAAGGCTTTAACAAATCTTAAACCGCAGGGCAGCCTCATTTAACCCTTCTTCTCCTTCTAATCTTGCTTCAATTGCTCGGGCTGTGGGAGTGGCAGAAAGTCCGCCAAGCCCCGTGCAACGCAATTCGTGTGCAATACTTTTGCCTACTTTGTCCATCGCGTCGATGACTTCATCCAGCGGGATCAGATGATCGTAATCTGCCAAAGCCAGATTGGCCATAGAAAGCGCATTGGACGCTGCCATGATATTTTTGCCTAGGCAAGGGGCTTCTACCCGGTTGGCGACAGGGTCGCAGATCATGCCCAGGGAATTTTGCAGAGCCATTGATGCTGCGGCCAGGGATTGATTGAGGTTGCCTCCGCCCAGTGTAACAATGGCAGCTGCAGCCATTCCCGAACCAGAGCCGCATTCGGCCTGGCAGCCACCAACTTCGGCAGCAAATGTAGCGTGGGCAGCGATAAATACGCCGATCATCCCGGCAGCTAACATAGCCCTGATGGCGTCATCTTCAGAAAGTTTTAGCGCGGAAACGGCGCCCAAAACCGCTCCGGGTAAAGCTCCACAGGCACCCGCAGTGGGAGCGGCTATAATCACTCCCATAGCGCTTTTTACCTCCATCATGGCTGAGACATAGAGAATAATCTGATTCAAAACCGCTGATTCTATCAGGGTTTTATTATTCATTCCAGCCTGAAAATTCATTGACTGAGGACCCAGAATCCGGTCTTTGAATCGGGTGCCTAATAATCCGTAATCAATGGATTTTTGCATGATCCGAACCAGATTTCGCATTTTTTCAAACACTTCTTCACGGCTGATATTGCCTCGTTGACTTTCATATTCGAGGGCTAATTCCCAAAGAGAAAGGTTTTTCTCTTGGTTAAAGGAAAGCATTTCTTCTGCTGTGATGAAGGGAACAGTTAGCCCTTTACGAGACATTACTGGCAGAACCGGATTCAGCTTTTTGACCGCTTCTACTGATTCCATTGCTATTAATTCCTGTTCAATAACCTCGGGAAGAAAAGTCTGAGATTTGATTTCGACAAATGGTTTATGTCCTCTGCCTATAAAAATTTCGTCATATTCTATGGTTTGAGTCAGGTAGTCTGCAATTTCATCTGGTTGACTGGTGTAAATCAGGGTTTCACAAAAATCTCCCGCCATGGATACATCGGCTCCATCCATGCGAATAACTTCTATCATGCCTCCCCCCAGGGATAACGCAACTACTTCATGACTTTCACTAGCATTGAACAAGTGAATTTTGTAAGTATTCGGATGAGGTTCCTGAATATCTGTAATTTCAATTTTGATTTGTATTCCCGCTGCTTTGATTCCTTTTTGATAATCTACAAGCCTTTCATCATCAGCTTCATAACCCAAAAATCCACCAAAAAGCCCCATGTCCGATCCCTGGCTTTTATGAGTTGTGGCTAATGAGCCCATGGGATCGTACTCGATCAGTACATTTTCTATTTTTTCATCCATGAGATCACGGCAAATCCGTCCAATACGTAACGAAGCTGCGCAATGTGAGCTGGAAGGGCCTCGCATCACAGGTCCTAAAACGTCGTTGAAAATGCTGGGATAATTCATAAGTAGCAGGTTTAATTGTAAAAAAAGCACATTATTTCCTTTATTTCACGAGAAAAGTATCATTTATGAAATATCAAATCACACTCCTTCTATTCTTTTTGGCTTCATTAGCCCTGGGACAGGAAAAGACAACCATTTTTTCTGGTGTAAATATCATTGATGCAGAATCAGGAACCATAAAAAACAATCAACATGTAGTGATTCAGAAAGGGATGATTCAGGCGATAGAATCGAAAATCGGAAAAAAGTACAGTGATGCAGAAATTATTCCTGTGGAGGGGAAATGGATGATTCCTGGTTTGATAGATGCCCATGTACACTTTTTTCAATCGGGAGGTTTATATACTCGTCCTGATGTCATTGATTTGCGAAAGCTGGTTCCTTATGAAGAGGAACAAAAAAGAGTGTGGGAGCAGAAAGAGGATTTCATGAAAAGGTATTTGAGTGTGGGTATTACTGATGTCTGTGATGTGGGTGGGCCCATGACGAATTATCAGGTGAGAGATTTTGCCGATTCAACAGATGTCAGTCCTCATGTATATATTACGGGGCCTTTGATTTCTTCTTATCAGCCGGAAGAATTTCAGATTGATGATTCGCCGATTATCAAGGTTAATTCGCCTGAAGAAGCACGCCAGTTAGTCCGTAAGCAAGTGCCTTTACGCCCCGATTTTATCAAAATCTGGTTTATTGTGCTGCGGGGCCAAACACCTCAGATGCACATGCCAATCATTGAAGCCACGATTGATGAAAGCCAAAAACATGGCATTCCGGTAGCAGTTCATGCTACTCAACTGGAAACAGCTCGTCTGGCAGTAAAAGCCGGAGCAAAAATCCTTGTTCATAGTGTCGATGATAAGGAGGTCGATCAGGAATTTATCGATCTGCTTAAAGAAAAAGAGGTTTCTTATATTCCTACAATGGTGGTGAGTGATAATTATGAAAAAGTGCTGAGTCAGAACCTTGACTTTAGTCTTTCTGAGCAGGAAGTTGCCAACCCTTTTATACTCGGTTCCCTGATGGATTTGCAGCATATTGAACCTGCTTATATTCCCCGATGGGTAAAAAGTCTTATGGAAACCCCTTATTCGCCTTTATCCAAAATATCTGTAATGCAAAAAAACCTGAAAAAAATTGCTGATGCAGGAGTCAATATTGTAACCGGAACAGATGCCGGAAATATCGGAACCTTACATGCTTCCTCCTATCAAACAGAAATCCTGGCGATGCAAAAGGCAGGATTAAGTAACAGGCAAATTCTTCAGGCCTCTACCATTAATGGGGCAAAAATGCTTGGGCGAATCAAGCAGACCGGATCTATAGAAGTGGGAAAATTGGCCGATTTCGTTATTATTCAGAATAATCCACTGGAAAATATTGGTTCTATATTCAATATTGACAAAGTTATAAAAGGAGGAGTGATATATGAACCGGGCGAACTTATGGCAGCTAGTCCGGAAGAAATCGTACAAAGGCAGTTAAATGCCTATAATCTGGGTGATATTGATGCATTTATGGAGACATATCACCGGGACATTCACATTTATAACTTTCCCGATCAGCCGTTGTTCCAGGATTGGGAAATTGTTCGCCAAAGGTATGCCGAGTTATTTGCCAATAACCCCGATCTTCATTGTGAAATAGTCAACCGAATAGTTGAAGGAAACCGGGTAATCGATCAGGAAAAAGTAACGGGCTTAA